>JBEKOA010000044.1:0-28881 GCA_049522255.1 Occallatibacter sp. | reverse complement strand
GCAGCAGGGTACCAAACAGCCTTGTGAAAGTCTCCACCGGTCGCCCTCCCGTGTTCTCGTCTTGACAACAAGATCATCGGACCGACGACCGGTGGGGTCAAATTTCAAATATCTTTGGCTAGGATTCTCTTACAGTCTTTTGGAGCGAGAACACCAGTGCATCCTGCCGGTGATCGATGTCCGCTGCCGCTATCGCTCCCCGGCCCGCTACGACGATCAGATCCTCATTGAGACCCGGCCCGCGATGCTGCGCGGCTCCGTCCTCAAGTTCGCCTATCGCATCCTTCGCAAAGCTGACGCGGGTGAGGAACCTACGCTCCTCGCCGAGGGCGAAACGGTCCACGTAGTCTGCGATGACCAGCTCAACAAGAAACTTCTCCCGGAAAAGCACGTGGCCGCCCTGCGCACGATGATGAACGGCGCATAAGTTGCCTGGCGGCTTCAGAACGGCCGTGGGTGCCCGTCGATTTCGAGATGTGGCAGTCGAAGAACCTCAGCCGGCCGCATTCGCCCCCGCGGCCTCTCCGCGCCTATCGTTTGCGGTCTTTGCCGACATTGAACTGCACCCCGAAGGAAAAATGATAGAACGGATCTGGGGTCGGCAGTTCCCGTGAAAAGTACCAACCCAGGCCTGCTTCCATCACGAAACGAGCGGTATCGGAAACGCGCGCGGTGGCGCCGATGATACCCAGAGGCATCAGCGTGCCAGGCGGACGAGCGCCGGGTGCGCTTTGGCGGGGCAGGCAAAAGAGTCTGATGCAGCCATGGCTCCCCGCAAGACGAATGGAGGTGTAGTAGTTCCACGTATTCTCGGGGTGCACATGGGTGCCAATCACGGCGGCCAGGTCGCCATTCACCGCGCGGCCGTCTCCACCGTCGGCGGCGCCAATGGCCCCTTCCAGGCGAAGTCCTTGCGTAGCTTGAAACCTCAGGGCGCCCTTGAAGGTGCCTTCCTGATTGCCGTCTGGGTGAACATCGATGAGGAAATCGAACCCGAGATCGGTGCGCCTCGTCATGCCACGCCGCCAACGCGTGAACCAATCCGAGGCGCCCTCGACATCGGTGATGGTGCACGAGCCGTTGACTGCCTGGGCGAAATAGCCAACGGA
Organism: Occallatibacter sp.; assembly: GCA_049522255.1. Taxonomy (GTDB): domain Bacteria; phylum Acidobacteriota; class Terriglobia; order Terriglobales; family Acidobacteriaceae; genus Telmatobacter. The sequence continues at coordinate 27,772 of JBEKOA010000044.1, read as the reverse complement.
AAGGCCCAGTTCCGTGTGGCCGGGTGCAGCCGTGGCAGGTCCGCCGAAGGTCGCCAGCGGGGGCAGCGCAGCCTTGTCTACGCAGTCCGTAGAAGGTTGCGATTGGCTCCGTGCAGGCTGGTAAAGAATCGATGCGATCAGCAGAGCGAAGAGCACTCGCGCTCGAAGCATGCGCCGGGTTGAACTGCGATCTACGTGCCACAGAGCCGTCGCCGAGACTTTGAGATCACAGTCCAAAGCTGCCTCCACCAGGGCGGGATCAAAGGCCTCCATGAATAATTTAGCGAAAGGCGCTGCCCGCCGCGGATACGCAAGAATAGCAAAGCGCCATGCCTGAATTGTCAGTCTTTTGTAATTGCGCTGGATGGCTCGTCTCAAGCCACTAACAGACCAGGGTGCCGCATCCTTGCGATTTTTCCACCGCAAGGGCGGCCGGGTGCCCCATGTCTGACCATCAATAAATCTGGGTGGCCCACACCTCGATTTTGAGATGTGAGAGACGAAGAACCTCAACCTGTCGGCGAATAACTCAAAAGGATAAAAGGCAGATAAACGACAATTCATCTCATCCAATCAAATTCGTTCCCAAATCTCCTGCTGATCCGCAAACAGATAGACGCGCCGGTAATGCTTGCTCATGTAGTCGCGGAATGGGGCAAGGTGATAAGTCTCCGGATGCTCGGGCTCGAGTGGAGAGTTCAGTCGAGGTTCCCATAAGATATACCGCACCTGCTTTTCATCGACTTGTCGTATGGAATCCGCTACGAGATCCGGCTGCGTCAGATCGTTAGGCATGAAGTCTCCCGCGAATACCGGGTTGCGCAGTTGAAGGGGAAAATACAACCCCGGCCACGCCGCCTGAAAAAAGAAGTCGCCCGGATGTGTGTGCGCAGCAACCCATTCCAGTCTCGCAGCAGAGATCCTGTTGGAGGCCACAGTCCCTGTTGGTATGTGCACAATCTGGCTTTGTTCGCGATGCCGGCCCCGTATTTGCACAATCGCCAGGCAAACCACGACCACCCACATCAAACCCATTAAAAATCGATGAAGTATGCCGGCTTTATCCGCAAACCAGACCAGCAGAATGATAGCTGGAGCCGCTACGCAATAAACTCGCAGCCAATTCGGACTCTGCGCGACTTCCACCGCGGTAGCAAGACCAGCAAGAGTCAGAAGCAAACGGCGGCTTGTAACTTCGCGAGTTGCATCACAATGACTGCCTCTGAACAGCCACAAAGAAACAGCGTACATAACGGGAATCAGCAGATATACCAGATATTGTTGGTAGCTCCCTAGCCGGGTCTCTATCAAGTCACTCGGCAATCCAAGTGTACGCGGCCCAGTAACCCGGTAATGAGTTACATAAGATACTTGCCAATACCAAAGCTCTCGGCAGCCGATTGTAACAATGAAGTAACTACTCAATGCGGCCCACGAGGCTATCATCGGTACGGCTAACACTGAAGTTTTCTTGAAGTAACTCAACCAATGATCTTTCTTGTCGTAAGTCTCCCAAGCGAGGAACGCTACGATTCCAGCCGCAGCCATCGGGCCGCGAGTTTGAGTAAAGAAGGTTGCCGCCCCCAAGAGTACGCCAGCGATTGCGAGTCTGCGCGTCGTCCTGCCCTGAAGGAGGATTGCGACCGCTCCAAGCACGGCTAGCTCACTAAACCAGTGATGAGTGGCGTTGATCAGTTTTCCATAAAGAACAACGAGAAACAGAAAGGCGGCAAGCATTGCCTGATGTCTCGTTAAGAAGGCCAAACCAATTCGGAAGCAGACCCAGCAAAGGATCACTCCCAGCAGCATGACAATAAGATTTGGTATCCAAATCTGCGGTCCGAACAGTCGAAAGGCGGCGAAGTAAACTAGATCTGCTCCGGGCGGAGGAAACTGAAAGAAATCACGATAGATGCGCTCTCCTGCAAGCAGGCGTTGCGCATACACCCAGAAGTACGCTTGGTCCCCGCCGAGCAGGAACGGTATTCCATGAAAATTAAATAGATTCAGGAGTAGATAGAAACCGCCGCCAACGATCAGCCAAAAATCGCTCCAGCCGAAGTGCACCCTCAAGGCAGCATGTTTTCTATTCGAATCTTCAACGGCGCTTGTTGAAGAAGCTCGAGGATGAACAACCGCCGATCTCCGATTTAGCATAGGGAGCATTTTCGAAAGTGTCCTAGTCAAAGAAGCCCGGACAATTCAACGAATTCTACCACGAGTGCAGAACTCTGGCGCACTCAGACGAACGGGCCAGATGCGGGATTCCCGACCTTGAAGACCAAAGGTCCCAGACAGTTTTTCGGGGATTGAGGAAACAATGTTGGCACTTAAGGATCGAAAATCGGGACATGCGCCACTGCAATCCCGGGCCCGGACGCCGCACTTTTCCGAGCCAAACGGAGGCGCGTATCCAACCTTGCCAATAGGAGTTTTTGTCGCAGAAGCGTGAAACCGCGAACCGCATTCTGAGCCTTTAAAACCGCATAGAATCGCGATTCCTGCTATACTGGGTTCAATCTATAGATGACCGGCCAAAAAGCCGGTTTCCTTGGGCGGCCGCGCCTCAAGTCAATAGTCCGTCAACCCCTTCCGAAAAACAATCGTGAGACTGCGTCAGGAGGAGTGTATATGGAACCAGATAAAGGAAAAATTGCTAGAGAATATTTGCTGGTCAGCGATTTCGACCAGACACTGAGCTTCAACGATTCGGGAATTGTGCTGAGCGATCTGCTGGGACTGACCGGGTTTGAAGAGCGCATCGCCGGCCTCTCCCGCATCCACATGGTGCAGCAGGGCGGCGAGCTTGCCTATCTGCTGCTGCACGACCCCGAGTTCCGCCGCGTTCGCCGCGAGCACCTCGTCGAAGTTGGTAAGCGAATCCGCCTGAAGAAGAACATCCGTCTGCTTTCGCACCTGATCGAGAACCTGGACGGAAATCACTTCACTTTCTTCGTGGTCTCGGCCGCGCCCGAAGAAGTGATTCAATCGGCGCTGGAAGGTATCGTGCCCGCCGACCGAATCTTTGGCACCCGCTTCCACTATGCCTCGACCGGAGAGATTGAGTCCATCGTGCGCGTGCCCGCGGGCTACGGAAAGGTGGTTGTGGTGGAGGAACTGCGCAACCGCCTGCGAGTCGGCCACGACCGCATCGTCTATGTTGGCGACGGCAGCTCGGACGTGCATGTGATGCTGCACGTCAATCGCCTCTCCGGGCTCACCATCGCCGTCTCTGAGAATCGCTACATCACGCCGATCGCCAGCCGCACGATTCTCAGCGAGGACGCTCTCAGCGTGCTGGTGCCCATTCTCGAAGAGATCGCCGGATGGGACCCAACGCGCATTCGCGCCTTCTTTGAAGCGCACGGGCTGGTGCTGCAGGAATGGGACAAGGTGCGAACCGACTCGTTGACCATTTGCAGCGCAGAGCCGGGGAGCGTTCGGGCGGTGGCCTGATGAGACTCGACTGGATGAGACCAGACTGGATTGGGTGGGTCGCAACCGCCGCCTTCGCTGCTTCCTATCTGTGCAAGCAGCCCAGATCGCTGCGCCGCGTGCAGGCAGGCGCGGCCACTCTGTGGGTGATCTATGGCCTGATCATCCACGCCTTCCCCGTGGTGGTGGCTAATGTTGTGGTGGCGGCGATGGCCACCTTGTCATCGCCGTTGATGAGACGCAAGCCGGCCGCGTAACGCGCCGCGCACACGGGAATTGGACGTGACTTCCGAGCCTGCGGATCTCTGCATCGCGAGATGAGTTTTATGTGAACGTTGCGAGATAAGGCAGATTTCTATACAGGGCATTGGCTACAAATGTGTGGCTCGGTCGTCTAAGCGGGAGGCAATTTGCCTCCCGCCCGAGGTCGCCAGGGAGGCGCACGCAAATCTCTGAATCAGGAGCTTCCCCTCATGAAGCGAGAATTCGCGACAACGCTCTCGTTTGCAGCCATTGCTCTCACCCTCCTCATCCCGCAATTTGCCAAGGCCCGCACGGCGGACGACTCGAAGGCCGAGCCGGCTGACGTCCCTTCACGAATGGGTCAGCGGGAGATGGCCGGGTTGATGGTGCCGGCAGAAACCACTTTAACCGAGACCCTTGACGCCAGAAAGGCGCAACCCGGCCAGCAGGTTCGAGTGACGGTCAGCAAGCCGATTCAGCTCAAAGACGGACCCAGGCTGCCGCGGGGCACTGAACTGGTGGCCACGGTCGTCGCAGACCCGGCAAATGCGAGTACCGCTTCGAAATTGGAGCTGCGATTTACCCAGGCAATTCTGAAGGGCGGCAAGGTGGTTCCCATCAAGGCAACCATCGTAGGAATCTACTCGCCCACCAGCCAGAATAGCGAAGCATACTCCGTGACCGCCGGCAATCAGCACCCGAATAATTGGAAGAGTTCATCTTTGCAGTTCGATCAGACCGACGGTGAAAGCGGCGTGGAACTGAAGAGCGACATCGCCAGCGAGAATTCGGGGATGCTCTTGTCGACGAAGAAGGGCGTGGTGAAGCTGCCGGCGGGAAGCTCGATTGCGCTGGCCATTGCCGTGGACAAAAACGGTTAGGGCGCTCTTCAATCGATATGCCCTTACCGGCCGGTCCTTGCGACGAACGCATTTTTTCACTTTGGGGTTCCCAGCGACAGGTCTTCGTCGCTGGGATGATAAATGGGTGGGAAACTACGACGCTTGGAGGCCCGTTTTCATTTCCAGCCGGCGGCGCAGTCGCTTTTGGGCCAGGGTGCTGCCTACTTCGCCTCGCGGTGCGCCGCCAGCATCTCCCGTCGCAGAATCGCGTTGATGCGCGACTGGTAGCCCTTGCCCTGCGCCTTTAGCCACGCCAGCACGTCAGAGTCCACTCGCGCCGTGATCTGCCGCTTGATGGGGCGATAGAAGTGGCCGCGTATTCCCTTCTTCCACTGCTCCGCCGTCAGCTCTGGAATATCGCTTTTATCGATCTCGCTGTCAGGCCGCGCTGCCAGGGCCTTCAGGTTGGCGATCTGCGCATCTGTCAACGCGGGCAACGTCTCCAACGTATAACTAACCATTTTGGTTTTCATAGCTTCGTTCTCTCCTCCAAGGTCGCCCTACGAGCCGAAATAATGCGAATTGCTTCGATGAATAAACCTTCCTCCAAATCTTCGCGAACGGTGCGCGCAACCAGTAGAAGAATCAGGCCCCCAGCAGTTCTTCGTGAAGACCCCAAGGTCTGCCAGCTTTGCTCGTCGTCCACAACACGGTCGGCGACCGCCAGGTGCAAAGGATCCCAGAACACCTGGCTCGCTTCCTCGAAATTGACGCCATGCTTCCGCTGATTGGCGAGGTTCTTCGCTTGATTCCACCCGAACCGGATTCCGTTCACTACAATAATATAACTACAAATATGCAATTACGCAATGTGTGGAGCGAAACGGACCGAGCGCAGTGTGCAGAGTCATTGGGATGAGCCTTTATTTAAGGCGTCTCTCCCGCGCGTTGGCCCACCGCGACCGGCTTGTCATAGCGTCCGCGAAGTGCGTTCAAGCGGACGATAGCCAGATCCTCGAGCATCTTCATGCCGTCTTTCAAGTAGCTCATGCGGCTGCGCTCGTCATTCGCCCAACTGACCGGCACCTCGATGATCCAGTAGCCGCGCTTGAGAGCGATGAACAGAATCTCCGGGTCGAAGCCCCAGCGCTCGATGGTCTGAAGCTGGAAGACGGTCTGAGCGGCGGCGCGCGTGAAGGCCTTGAATCCGCATTGGGTGTCGGCGAAGCGCATGCCCATGACGGTGCGCGTAACAGCATTGAAGCAGCGGCCAAAGAACTGGCGGTAAAGCGGCTGGCGCTGGGTCTGACGTTCGCGCTGCAACCAGCGGGAGCCGATGGCGATATCCGCGCCCTCGGCGATGGCCGCAAAGAGGCGCTCGGCCTCTTCGATCGGCGCCGAGAGATCAGAGTCGGTGAAGAGCGCTATTTCGCCGCGCGCCTCAAGCATTCCTGCGCGTACGCTGTAACCCTTGCCTCGATTGCAGGGGTTCTCCATCAGCCGGACCTCGGGCGCATTCCGGGCAAACTGGCGCACGACATCGGCCGTCGCGTCGGTCGACCCATCGTTGACCACGATGACTTCCGCCTTCCAGCCGCGAGCTCGAATGCACCTTACCACGGCCTCGAGCGTCGCCGGAATGCGGGCGCTCTCGTTGAAGGCTGGAATCACGATGCTGTATTTCGGCCCGGCGCCGTTGTTCGGTCCAGTATGGAGATTGGCTTCGTCGGTCACGTTCCTGTCCCTCTCCTCAAAAGTCCGGTTTGCTGAAACCCCAGCGACGTAGACCAGTTGCTGGGGACCCCGATTCACCACCCCAGCGACGAAGACCTGTTGCTGGGAACCCCAGGTCCTGCCGGTCAAGAAAACCTCAGGGATTGACTCAGGCCATGATAGCGCTCCGAGGGCGAAGTTGGCCTGGGCAATCTTCGACGCGGCGTCTTTTCCGCCAAGCTATTGAGAGCAAATGGTCCAATTCCTGGGATGGGGCTTCTTTTTCGTGCCAGAATGGGCCGAATCCGGTTATGCTGTGAGCGGAGGGCTAGAGAACATGACCAAGGCAGACCTTGTGGAAAAGGTGACCGGAGTGGGCGACCTGACTCGCCACGATGGTGAAGTCATCGTCGAGACAATTTTCGATTCAGTGATCGGGGCCCTCAAGGGCGGAGACAAGATCGAGATTCGAGGCTTTGGGTCCTTTCGCATTCGCCAACGCAATCCCCGCATAGGGCGCAACCCCAAGACCGGCGAGCGCGTCGAGGTACCGGCCAAGAAGGTGCCTTACTTCAAGCCTTCCAAGGAACTTCGCGACCTGGTCAACCCCAAGGAAGCCGCCAGCGCCTCCTGAGCTTCCGAATGCGCCCGCCCTCTTCCTCGGGTGGGTGCATCCTGATCCCGCTGTGGTCCCGCCACGCGACATAGTCAGCCGTTCCTATTATCCTCAGGCAGCGCCTTCTGGGCGGTCGAGGGCAGTCTAGGAAATTGCTCGAAGGATACCCATCTGCCTGAAGTCGTCGGAGCGTGCCGCTCTTGCTTCCAAAGCTCTGCGGCGATACGGCGGAACTTGGCTGAGACGGGTGAAACGGAAAAAGCAGAATCGACACTATCCATTGTGTCATCGAATAGCAAGGTGGACAGCTCATTCGCTTTCCCCGTGCTGCAATCGCGTCAGCATGGCAGGCGACAAGCTGTCCGGGGTCAACTTCCCCTGATTGTGCCTCAAAGAATTCCCCCATTCCCCAGGGTGATCAATAAACAGAGCTGCTCAGATATCGGTTTGAGCAACTCAATCTTCGATCAGAGCAACTAAACGACAGCGAAGTTCTGTGACAGAAATCCAGCCATCAGCTTCGAGACTGAAGCTTTGGCCCTGATACAAGACAACCATTGTGAAAAGGCCACGGCATTCGGGCAGATCAACCCCTCTGAACCGAGCGTGGGGATGTCGACAATCGGGGCATGTTGCCTTAAACCCAACGCGAGTGAAAGGAAGGGAAGAATATGAAAGCTCTTGTCAAGTATTCGCTTCTGGCGCTGGTCTTGGCGCTCGGAACGAGTACGGCGGCCAATGCCAAGCCTGAGGGATGGTACAGCCCGCCCAAGCCCAAGTATGAACCGCCGCCGCCGCCGCCGAAGTGTGACCCGGTAGCTCCGGAGGTCGATCCGGGCCTTGCGATCGGCGCCTTCTCGCTTCTTGCCGGAGGTCTGACAGTCCTGAGAGCAAGACGCAGCAAGTAAGCGGAGGAAGTTCTGAACGCCAACCTCAACCATGGTTTCCTGGCTGGGAGAGTACTCTCCCAGTCAGGAGAACCCTCCTACCTGGCTAGCCGCCTATTCGGGCGGCTTTGTCTTTTTGCAGCGGTTTTGACGGTCGACTGCCTGCTGGTTTCCGCAATTCCTCACCCTATCGCTCTTCTCGGTCCTCTGGCCCCTTGCGGCATTGTTTCGTTCGCGGTGTTTGTAGGGCTCGGGTACTCCCAGCTCAAGGCAATTCGAGAAGACATACCTTTCAATTCCTGGCTTTTTTCCATCCATCTGATGTGTATTGCTGCCGTGTGTCTTGGCAATCTTGCGGCGCTGCATGGATTCGGTCCTCAGCTCGACTCGACTGCCGGCCAACTGACCACGCGCGCATTGCTGGTGCTGGGGATCGTGCTGTTGGCGCTGGCCTGTCTTTCGTTGCAATCCTGGATCGCGATGATCCGTTCCACAAGCCCCTTGTGGTTTTTTGCTTCCCTTACTGGAGTGCTCGCATGGTTCCTGCGATCGCCATTCCAGTCGCTTTGGGACGCGTCGAATAACGGGCTTGGCCGCCTCTTGCAGACCATCACCTTTCAATCGGTTGGTGTGGTGCTGCGGAGCTTCATGCCTGGCGCACTTGTCGATCCGGTACGGTTCAGAGTGGGAACGCCGCGTTTTGCAGTCATCGTCGCAAAACAGTGCTCCGGAATCGAGGGGCTGGGACTGGTCCTGGTCTTCACGATCGTCTGGCTTGTCTATTTCCGGAGAGAAAGCCGTTTTCCTCAGGCGCTCCTGCTTGTTCCCTGCGCGCTGGTCAGCGTGTGGGCGCTCAATGTTGCGCGCATCTGTTCGCTGATCCTGATCGGCAACGCGGGAGCTCCAGACGTTGCCATGCTCGGCTTCCACTCACAGGCCGGCTGGATCGCTTTCACCACAGTAGCATTCGCTTTTTCGATGGCTACGCGTAAGCTCTCATGGGCGCGAAAGACGGCCTCGGATTCAGTTGGCGCGGGTGGAACTTTAGTGCTGGTCGGGGCGGAAAAGGAAACCGGTGTTGCGGCAAAAGACGCCCAGGAATCAGGGGAGTCGCCGGCAAGCCGTGCCTATCTTATGCCCTTTGTGGCCATCCTTGCGGCGTCTTTTGTCTCCAAGGCTGCTTCGGGGGCCTTCGAGTGGCTTTACCCGCTTCGCTTCGCCGCGGGCGCCGCTGCCATCTGGTATTTCCGGAGCGAGTTGAAAAAACTCAACTGGCGCTTCGGCTGGCTGGCTCCTTTAACGGGCGCCGCCGTGTTCTTAATCTGGCTTGCGCAGGTCAGGTGGACCGATTCGGGGAGTCTGGCACTGCCGCCAAATTCGTTGGGCGCCTCGCTGGCGGCGCTCTCTGCTCCGGCTCGTCTTATCTGGATTGCATTTCGTATTGCTGCGGCGGCGATTACCGTACCGATAGCCGAAGAGTTGGCGTTTCGAGGCTTCCTGGCGCGGCGCGTCATCGACCGGGAGTTTGAACAAGTCCCATTCTCAGCTCTGACGCCGCTTTCGATAGTCGTGTCGTCGGTTGCATTCGGGCTGCTCTACGGCCGGCATTGGTTGGCCGGGATCATCGCAGGGCTGGCCTATCTGGCCGCACTGAAGTGGCGAGGACGAATGGGCGACGCTGTCGTTGCGCATGCAACAAGCAATCTGCTTCTGGCAGCGTGGGTTCTTTCGCGCGGCGACTGGGCGCTTTGGTAGACGAGACAAGCGAAAGCCAGTCCATAGGTCGCAAATGGACCCGCAAGGGGATTCGCAATGGGTCTCAGCCAGACTGTTACGGACGGATGCCGATCACGCTCATCATGCGGCCGGCATAGCCTTGCGAGGCGCGATGAGAAAAGAACAGTTCGCGCTGGCAGCTTGTGCAGCCGCCCGCGGTGTGAATCGATCGTGGCTTGAGGCCAGCCTGGAGCAACTGTCGCCGGTTGGCCTCGACAAGATCCAGATGCAAGTTGGGCCCGATCTCGGAGTGTCCCGGCGCTCTCTGCGTGAGGAAGAGCATCGGATAGCGAGTCCGCACCGGGTCGGAGTCGTAGACCTCGCAGAAAAGCTCGCGGGCATAGATGAATTGAGATTCGAACTCCGAGACCACCTCCTCGCCCACTGAATAGCAGCAGGCGCCGACGCCGGGGCCGATGGCGGCCGTCAAGTCCTCGGGCCGTGACCCGAAGGCAATCCTCATGCGAGCGATGCCGGTCTCGACGATGCGTTTCACTGTCCCGCGCCAGCCGGCATGGAAGGCCGCCACAGCGCGCCGCTTGCGGTCGGCCACCAGCACCGGAATGCAGTCGGCGGTCTGAATCGCCAGCAGTAGACCAGGCTCATCGGTCGTCAGGCCATCGCCTTTTAACGGCCGCTCGCGGCTCGCATCTGCGCGGCCGGCATGAACGACCATCTTTGAGTGGATCTGGCGGAGGGCAACCAGCGGCGTGGCAGCATCTCCACTGATCGCCTCGGCTAGCAGCCGTCGATTCGCGGCCACCGTCTCCCGGTCGTCTTCGGCCGTGAAGCCGACATTCAATTCGCCGGGAGCGTCGTCGGCGCAATAAGCCCGGCTGAGGCCCCCCCGGCGCGTGCTGAATCCGTGCCAGAGCCAGTTCGACCTCTGCCAACCGGCCACCGCAAGCCACTGGACGCCGTTCAGAGCCACGCGAGGGTGAGGCGCGGTGTGAACCAGATTCCGCGGCGCGGCGCGCTCAAAACGCATACGGCGGGTGACGCCGGCCGCATTACCGCGCAGGCTACGCGTTAGGCCCGCCTGTTCAAATAGCGTGTCAGTTGCTTGGATTCTTTGATCGGGGTAACTCACTGGAGTGGAGGAATGCATTCCGCTCTCATTCTATCTGGCTCCAGAAGAGCAATTGGGCCTACCTTCCGGTAGGCCCGCTCGAGAGGCAAAGGAGGGAGGGGGTCCAGAGGGGAATTTGAGAAGAGGTCCTTGCGGACCTTCAAGAAGGAATGGATACCTTTCTTGGGCGGGTAGTGTTTCGAGGAAGCCTCTGCTTATTACACTAATAGATGCGGGACACCGAAAAAGGTTGCGTGGAGAATCCAGATTTCTTCAGCCCCTTCCCCAAAGACTTCCCAGATCCCGGTTTCGCGTTGATTCTACAATGCTTATCCAAGATGCGAATGCCGCCTCGCTCACGCCATGGGGCTTGATTGAATTTGCGCTACGTCAAAAAGCCCAATCTAAGCTCGGCATAGGGCTGCACAAACCTGGTTCTGGAATGCCTTTTACTGGTTTTTGATCGCCGTGGCCTGATTTTTCACATAGGTTACGGTCCAATGCTTGCCATCCTGATCGTAGGTTACCGTGCGATCGCCCTCTTTCCCGCCGTCTGCGTGAAGGTTTCGCCCGATGGACATGCGGGTTTCCACCTCGCTCATCCCTGCCTTCACCTCGTGGGCATCGACAGCCGCCCAAACATCTTTGGGCCAGTAATCGTAGATGGTGTGCGGGTCGTCGTAGTAGAAAAGCAGATCGGTGTAATAACCCTCCTCGTTGCCCTGCATATAGCCGATGGGCGTGGCATAGAGTTCCGCGTTTCCCGGCAGAGAAAAGACAGCGAAGGCCTGACGGCTTCCGTGCTCGATCTTGTCGTCGACGCTCGCGGGCACGGCTGCCTTTATGATCTTCTTCACATCCATCCGCTCGGCCGCGGGAATCACTCCTACTCGTTTGGCAAAGAGCACTTGCCCGCCAGCATAGGGATAGTACGGCATGACGTAGCCATTCTTCATCCACACCGTCGTGCCTTCCAGGCGCAGCGTATCGTCAAAGTGCGCTGGAAAAAACTCCCGCATCACGACCAGATCGTCCTTGCTCAGGATCTGGCCGGCGTTGCTCTGAGGCACAACTCCGGGATTCTGCCGGTGCTTCCAAACGGAAAAAAGATAGATGCCGCCAATCATCAGCGTGACCATCAGGCTGATCAGCACCTTCTGCCAGATTTTCACGCGTCCTCCCGAGGAATCATCCCTGTGTACAAAAGCCCACTGGCCAATTTGCCAACACCGCTGACCGCCAACCCCGCTCTCACAGTCTTTCGGCCACGCTCTTGGCCTGGGTAAACAGCAGCAGGTAATCTGCTCCACCGGCCTTCGAGTCGGTGCCGCTCATATTGAAACCGCCGAAGGGATGCGCCCCCACCATCGCCCCGGTGCATTTGCGGTTGAAGTAGAGGTTGCCCACATGAAACTCGCGGCGGGCGCGGTCGAGCTTTTCGCGGTCGGTTGAATATACTGAGCCGGTCAGCCCGTATTCGGTGTTATTCGCCACCCGCAGGCCCTCTTCGAAGCTGGCAACCTTGATCAGCGCCAGCACCGGCCCGAAGATCTCTTCCTGAGCAAGAGTGGCGTCCGGCGCGACATCGGCAAAGACGGTTGGCGCGAGGAAGTAACCGCCGGCCTCGTTCTCAAGCGCATGGCCGCCAACGATCAACCGGTCTTCCTTTTTGCCGATCTCGATCATGCGCAACATCGATTCGATGGCTCCCTTGTTGACGACCGGGCCGAGGTTGGAGTTTTCCGCGGGATCGCCTACCGTCAGATTCGCCACGCGCTCACGAAGGCGCTCGACGAACACATCATAAACAGGCGCTTCGACGATGGCTCTTGAACAGGCCGAGCATTTTTGACCGCTAAAGCCGAAGGCCGAGGCCACAACTCCCTCGACGGCCGCGTCCAGATCCGCGTCAGCGCAAACCAGGATTGAGTCCTTGCCTCCCATCTCAAGAATCGTCCGCTTGATCCAGAATTGATTAGGCTGAGTCTTGGCGGCGCGCTCGTGAATCTCCAGACCAACTTTTTTGGAGCCGGTAAAGGCGATGAAGCGAGTCTTCGGATGTTCGACGATGGCGTTGCCAAAGGCCGCGCCGGAGCCGGGGCAGAAGTTGACCACGCCGGCGGGCATTCCCGCCTCTTCGAGGACCTCAACGAACTTAGCCGCGATGGTCGGCGCGTCACTCGACGGCTTCAGGATCACGGTGTTGCCGGTGACGATGGAGGCCGCAGTCATGCCCGCCATGATGGCGAAGGGGAAGTTCCAGGGCGGAATCACCGCGCCCACTCCGAGGGGAAGATAAAGCAGTTCATCTCGCTCGCCGGGAAACTGGATGGGCGTTGTTGCGGCGGCCAGGCGAAGAGCCTCGCGGGCGTAGAACTCAAGGAAATCAATGGTCTCACCCACGTCGGCGTCGGCCTCGGCCCAGTTCTTACCCACTTCATGGGTGAGCCAGGCGCAGAACTCGAAGTGACGGCTGCGAACGATTTCTGCGGCGTTGAGCAGCAGGGAAGCTCTGGTTTCTGCGGTTGTGCGGCTCCAGGAAGCGAAGGCTGCGAGCGCGGCATCCATGGCCTGCTCGGCGTGCTCCGTGCCCGCCTTCTGGTGAACTCCAACGATCTGGGTAGGGCGCGCGGGATTCAGAGAGCAAATCTTGCTCTCGGTTTTGAGCCGCTGGCCGCCGATGATGAGGTCGTACTCGCGGCCTAGCTGGCTTGCTACCGACTCCAGAGCGGTTCGCATCTTACGTGCGTTTTCGGCGAGCTTGAAGTCAATCGGGGATTCATTCTTGAACACGCCATGAGGTGAGCGCGGCTGGATTTGCGTAGTGATGGAAGTGGCAGCCATATCGCCTTGATTGTAGTTCAGCGCCCGGCAATCCGGGTGAGATGGCCGGTTCGGCGCAAGTGGCGAAGTGGGTCGGAATCAAGAGGAACGGCGAGCGGCGATTGAAAATTGCGGGAGTCATCTGATAGCATTACCTGCAGTCGGCTTTGCTTGCGGGAGGCTATGCTATGCGATCTGCTCTCCTCGTTGTTTCTTTGTGTGCAGGAACTGTAGCCTTCGGGCAGACGGGCTCAACGGCCGCAAGCTCGTTCAAGCTGGAGTTGACTCAACCGGCGTTCGTTCAGCACTCGGCGGATACCTCAAGCTTTCACGCGGACCTGGGCGGCACGAACCCGGAACTTTGGAAGGTCTTCGCGATGCCTGGCGGGCGCGCAACTCAGCATGGGAACAATGCACAGATTGATCCCGGGATGATCATTCGTCCACCGAAGTCCCGCATTGAAGTACAACCGCCCGGAATACCGATCGCGCAGAAATTCTATCCGGGTCTGCAGTTGCTCCCGATTGAGGAGTCCAAAGCGAGACCGCAGGCGTTGACGCAATAATTACCTGCAAGGCGTTGAAAATATAAATAGGGGGTAGGGGGTGTCCCTTCAAAGGCGGTGTGAGCTTTATTACTTCTACCTCGTCCTGGGTTGTCGCTCTCTGCCGGTCGCGCCAACTTGAGGTTATGGTTACGGTCTACGGTTTTTCTTTGAATGCTATAAAACGGTGAACAGCGGCCGCCCACCCCTTCGAGCAGCAACCGCCTGCTGTGGACCCCAAGTGTGAGCAATGTGCAGTTTCACCATTCATGCGACTGCTTTCATTCTGTGCCAACCGATCGTAATTCTCTGCAAACTTGGCCGAGACAGGGCAGAATCTGAATTCGTGCCCTTTCAAAGCTCCCTCTATTCGGAGATTCTTTAGGTCACTTCCGTCAATGCCTCGGTGGCTTTGCTCATTTTGGCGGTGCGCTCCAGTTTATCCCAGTTGAAGGGCTTGCCGTCGATGGCGCGCTTGAGGGTCTTGAAGAGCACGATCGAGAAGACCTGGCGGTAGGCAAAGCGCTGCAGCCATATGTGGAAGAGCAGCCAGCCGTCGCCCTTGTTGGCGGGATGGCGGCGCTCAAGCGAGAAGGCAACTGAAGATGTTACGAAGTCGATCAGCAGGAAGCCGACGAAGTAGGCCAGCAGCTTCTGGAAGTTGGCTGCCGAAGCGGCCTCTGGATGGAAGTGGCGATCACCGAAGTAGTGCAGGATGCCGGCCAGGAACATGACGTCGATGAAGGGCGAAACCAGCGGCAGCAGCATTTGAAAGATCAGGATGTTGGGCAGGGCGAAGAGGCCCATGGCCTTGTTGCGGACAAAGGCTGCGCGATGCTTCCAGATGGCCTGCAAGGTTCCAAAAGACCAGCGGAAGCGCTGGCGCATTAATCCCTTTGCATCGATGGGGGCCTCGGTAAAGGCCAGCGCGCGGTCTTCGTAAACCACCTTGAGGCCGAGTTCGAGCAGTGCCATGGTGAGGTCGGCGTCTTCGGCTACGGTGTTGATGGGATAGCCGCCGGCGGCTTTTACGGGTCCGGTGCGCCACGCGCCGATGGCTCCGGGAACGACCGTGACGACGTTGAATAGATCCAAAGCCCGGCGCTCGAAGTTCTGGCTGGTGATGTATTCCAGGGCCTGCCAGCGGGTCCAGAGATTGACGCGGTTGCCGACCTTGGCGTTTCCGGCGACCGCGCCTACGGCCATGTCTTCAAAGTGCGGGATGAGTTTGGAGATGGCATCAGGCGCGATAACGGTGTCGGCGTCGATGCCGACATAGACTTCTTCAACCAGCCGGTCGAGAGCATAGTTGAGAGCCGCCGCCTTGCCACCGTTGGGCTTGGTGAGAACCTGCACGCGGCCGGCGGCGATCTCGGCGGCATAGGCCTGGCGGGCAATCTCGAAGGTGCCGTCGCTGGAGCCATCGTCGATCACGATGACGTGGAGGTTGGCGTAGTCGGAGTTGAGCACCGAGCGGACGGTGCGCACGATGACTTTTTCTTCGTTGTAGGCGGGGATGAGAACGGCGACGCGGGGATTGAAGCCGGGCGAGGCTGCGCGGTGCGGGCGGCGCAGGCGGTCAATGATGGCCAGGACGCCGACCAGCAACAAGCGCGCGCTCATCAGGATGTCGCCCAGGAAGAAGACCAGCACGATGAACTTGCCGGTGAGGGCCAGGCTGGAGAAAGCGATGGAGTCGGGCAGGGCGCGCAGGTATTGGCGAAAGGTGATCTTGGGCATCACATCGGCCGTAGTTTTACCCATGAGCGCCGAGACGGGAACGATGGTGTAGCCGTGCGAGCGCAGCGTGTCGATCAGCATGGGGAGGGCGGCCACGGTGGCCGAGCGGTCGCCACCGCCGTCGTGCAGCAGGATAATAGAGCCGCGGAACTGCGGCTTGACCTTCATGATCTCCAATTGTTCGAGGATGGATTGTGTGATCTCTGTCGGCGTCTTACGCGGATGCTCATTCCAATCGTTGGTGTCGAGCTTGCTGCCGATAATGGTGTAACCATCCTGCTGGATACGTTCGACGGGAGCGGCCTGGTCGTCGGTGTCCGGCTCCTCGTCGATGTCGTAGGGCGGGCGGAAGTAGAGCGGCTGGATGCCGAGCTTGCTGGCGAAGAGGCGCTCGGTGAGTTTGATTTCGAGGTCGAGCTGGCGGTTTGAGATTTCGCTGATGTCGGGATGCGTGTAGGTATGATTGCCGATCTCATGGCCTTCGCGCACCACGCGCTTCATGACGCCGACATTTTGCGCCGCTTCGTCGCCGATCATCAGGAAGGCGGCGTGAACGCCCTTGTTCCTGAGAATGTCGAGGATTTTTGGCGTCCACTTGGGGTCGGGTCCGTCGTCGAATGAGAGCGCAACCTCGTTGGCGTGGTAGCCGTATTGCTCGATCGTGTAAGTCAGCGGGTAGACGTCCATATGCTCATCGACGATGAGCTTCTTGCGCGGGTCGGGTTCGTCGGTGTCAACCTCGACGGTGCGCTTGCCGGGCTGGGGCAGGCCGGTGACGCGGATAATGTCGCCGTCGCCCTCATTGTCAACGTCGTGGCCGGGCTGAACGGAGCCGAGGGCTTGCAGCGAGTCAGGGCTGCTGGGTTTGTCCCATATGTTCCACAGCGAGCTGTCTTCCTCGCCCAGGCGCCAGAGGGCAAAGGTTTGCAAGCCCATGCCGCGGGCGGCTCGCAGCTCGTTCAACACGGTGACACCATCGAGGTACCAGACGACGTGGCGCTGGTTCATATCCTCGTCGATGTACTCAAAGTGTGGGTTGAGCGTGTCGTAATCGAGATCCAGGTCTGCATCGGCGTCGGAGGCTCGCTGCAGGACTTCGGAGACCGGGAGATCTTCTGTATTGAGGACAGTGGGAACTTCGGGGCGCCTCTTGGCTCTCCCTTTCCTGGGCGGACCGGGAATGGACATGGTCCAGTCGTATCCGTAGTTGCCGATGGCGCAGATCAGCTTCTCTTTGGGCACGATCTTCAGCACGCGGGTCAGATTGCCGACGAACCAGTCCTGGCTGGCGATCGGCCCCGGCTGGCTCTCGACCTGGTGCTGGTCGTAGTTCATCAGCACAACGCCATCGGAGTTGGAGGCCGTCGCCTTCAGGTCGTCGTCGGTCGTCGAAACCATGGCGTTGACGTAGAGCCGCAGGTTGCGCGCATGCAGGTCCGCATAGAGTTCATGCAGAAAGCTCATGTACCCTGCGCTGGCTTCGTCGGGCAGATTTTCTATGTCCAGTGAGAGGCCGTGATAGGCCGGGTAAGCGGTAAAAAATCGAAGTATTTGTCCGCGCAGCGCGGCGCGCTTGCCGGGATCGTCGAATACACCTGAGATTGCTGGATCCCAGCTCTGGGTGTTGGGGTTGAAATTGTTCAGGTGGGGAAAGATCTCAGTGTCTTCCTTGGCCGCCTGGATGACCCGCTTGACCTTGTTCACTTCATCGGGATCATGAACCGTTGCGCCGTCGACAATGGGATACTCGCGATGGGTGTCGTTGTTGATGCCAAGCAGCGTTCCCTGAGGCGCGTCGATGTGCAGCCACTCGGGAAAGAGCATATCGATCTGGTGGATATGCTCTTTGAGCGAAGAGTAGCTGGCCTCGTCGTAAGGCACGTAGTAGGCCGCGCGCAGACCTTCGCCGGTGTTGAAGGGGATTTCCGACGGCTTGCGGTCGGTCTTGCGACGGGCGGGGCGTTGGATCTTCACTCCGTGCAAAAGGGGGGGGCGCTCGGGTAATGCCTTGTAGTTGTGCTTGGGAGTGGGCAGCAGCAGCTCAGGCAACTGCTGATAACGCAGCACATTAAAGATAAAAGCCGCCAGCACAAGGGTGAATGCCACCGCCGTTACATCGAAGATGCGGCGCAACCGCTTCCATCTCTTGCGTTGCGGGTCGTAGAAGATCTGTTTATCGGGCATGGACAGTCTCGTTTCCAGATGGGCGAAAACCGGGGAGACGGTCTACGCTATACAGTACGAATCGTATGGAAGCCGCCTCTCGTAGTCAATCGAAGATCGGGCGCAGGATGCTCGTCCGAGCACTGCCGGGCCTTTCCGTCGCTTGGGCGCTGGCTGCCGGCCTGGTGCTGCGGTGGTGGATGCTGAAGCAGTATTTTGTGGTCAATGGAGACGCCCTGGTCTACGGCGAGCTGGCCAAGAACCTGCTCCGGCACGGCTGCTACGGCATCGTGGGGGCTGGCGGAGTGTTGCATTCAACGCTGATCCGGCTGCCCGGCTACCCGCTCTTCCTGGCGCTTTGCTTCCGGCTCTTCGGGATGGAAGATTACGCCTCCGCCGCATGGGTGCAGATTGCGCTGGAGCTGGCCGGCTGCCTGCTCGTGGCAGACTTTGCACGGCGGATCGCACCGGCTTCGTCTGGCCGTGGTGTCGCGCATTGCACGCTTTGGCTGGGGGTGCTTTGTCCCTTCACGGCGATTTATGCCGCCGAGCCTCTGACGGAGGGATTGACGCTGTTTATGCTGGCGCTGGCGCTTTGGTCAATGGCGCGCTTTTCTACTCGGCCTGGTTGGGGGCCTGCGCTTTGGTTCACCTTCGCGGTCACCTATGCCGCCCTGCTGCGGCCGGATGGGGCTCTGGCGGCTGTGGCGCTGGCTCCGGCGTTGCGGATGGGCTTGGGTCGCAGAGATGGGAGAGATCGTACCTCAGCGGCTAAAGCCCGCGTTGATTTTGCCTCATGGATGGCACGACTAAAGTCGAGCCCTTTCAAGGCCGTGGCACAATCGAAGATCAAGAGCGCCCCTCATCCCGTCCGCATGGCGGTGGTCTGCGCGCTGCTGGCAATGATGCCGTTTGCAGCTTGGAGCGTGCGCAACTGGCGCGTCTTCCACGTCTTTGAGCCGCTGGCGCCGCGCTATGCCAACGACCCTGGGCAGACGGCGTATTCGGGCTGGCAGCGCTGGGTCAAGACCTGGTGCCTGGACTTCGTCTGTACTTACGATGTCTATTGGCCGGTGCCGGGGAGCCCGCTCGACCTCAAAAAGCTTCCCAGCCGCGCCTTCGATTCGCCAGAACAGTACGCCGAGACCGCCGCACTGGCCGACGATTACAACTTGAGAGACAACGCGGCAGACATTGTGCCGGATGTGGATGCGCGATTCGGCAAACTGGCGGACGAACGCATCGCCGCTGATCCCGTGCGCTATTATCTCTGGCTGCCGCTGGGTCGCGTCGCGGATATGTGGCTGCGGCCGCGCGTGGAAAACCTGAACAACGACCTCGACTGGTGGGTCTACGCGCGCCACCACGCGGAGACCCGCTTCACCTGGACCTACGCGGGGCTCAATGCATTCTATCTGCTGCTGGGAATCATCGGACTTAGCCTGCGCCCGCGCTACTGGCGCTCGATGCTGGCTTACTTCCTGCTGCGCAGCGCGCTACTGACGACCGTCGAGGCTCCAGAGGCCCGCTACACCCTTGAATGTTTCCCGATGCTCTTTGCCTTGGGGGGCGTTGCGCTTTACCGGCTCACTTGCTGGGTCTTCGAGTCGGTTTTGAAGGTAAAGGCATCGGCGGGCAAGGGCTGATTGACCTCGACGTTGAAGTAGACGCTGACCCGGTATTGGCCTGGCCCTTCGTCGAAGACCTGCTTGAGGCTGATGCCGCGCTCGGCATCCATCCACACGGTGACCTTGGGGATGTTCTTACGGACGGCAGGGTCTTTGGCCACCAGTTCCAGCTTCTCCGTCTTGACGCTCTTCTTACCGTCGAGCAGCGTCTCGGAGCCCAGATACTTGATCTCCCACTTGTCTTCGAGATCCTTGCCGCTGGCGCCGAAGCCGAGCATCAGGTAGCTCTCGAATTTGCTGACCTGGGCGAAGGTGGTTACCTGATCGACGTTGCCGCCTTCAAACAGCTTGAAGACGCCGCCGGAAAACATGTAGACCTTCTCGATTCTTTTCTTGTTGTCTTCGGTTATATGCGCGGCCATGCGGAATTTCTTGCCGGTTCTCTCGTAGTAGACCGTGCCGGTTTGCACGTCCTTGTCGGGAATCGGATCGGTCTCAACCGAATCGAACTCGAAGTCGGCGGAGGTGGTACGGAAGTTGACGGCCGCGGCGTCGAGCCGTCGCAGCACCTTTTCCTTCTCATCTGGAATGGCCGGCGCGGCAAAGGTTGCGCGCACCACCAGCATCATGATCGCGATCGATGCGGCGGCGACAATTTTTCTTCCTGCGTGCATGGAATTCCTTTTCCTTTTCGCCAGCTACCAGCTTCCAGTCTTCGCCGGGATGATGTCTGCCCCTCTAGATTAGAAGCTAAGAGCTGGAGGCTGCATTTAGCGGCGCGCCCACACCCGCCAGGCCCAATTGCCCTGGGAGTCCTGCACGGTTTCCCAGCGATCGACCGAGACGGCATCGCCGGTGACCGGCTCGATGGCCTTGCGCAGAGCCTTCTTGATTGCCGGATACGAGTCACTGGTGTTCAGGTCGAGGTTCACGTCCGAGGCTTGCACGGTGATAATCAGCCCGCGTCCTCCGTCGCCGACGACCTGGATTGGATGGGGCGGCCCGGCTGCGCTGGACGGCTTGTCGCCGTAGTTCCAAAGGTGCGGCGTGACAAAGATGAACAGCAGGATCAGCGTCACCATTACGTCGTAGTGGTAACAGCCGCGCGGATAGGTCCAGTAGAAATAGCTCTTCAAGATCTTGTTCATTGTGTCCTTGCCCGACAAGACCGACATCGAAAGCCTGTCAGCCTTGCTTACCTTGTAATCTTTTCCATCCCTCCCATATAGGGGCGGAGGGCATCTGGAATCAGGACCGAGCCGTCGGCCTGCTGATAGTTCTCGACAATCGCAAGCCAGGTGCGTCCCACGGCGAGTCCGCTGCCGTTGATGGTGTGGACAAACTCGGGCTTGCTCTTTGCCCCTGCTGCCCGGTAGCGAATGTTGGCCCGCCGCGCTTGAAAGCCCTCGAAGTTTGAGCACGAAGAGATCTCGCGGTAAAGCTGCTGGCCGGGGAGCCAGACCTCCAGGTCGAATGTTTTGGCCGAAGAAAAGCCCGTGTCGCCGGAGCAGAGCAGCATGCGCCGGTAGGGCAGTTTGAGCGTCTCTAGAATCTCTTCCGCGTCGCGCGTCAGTTTTTCGTGCTCGGCGTCGGAGTCCTCTGGCCGGGTGAACTTGACCATTTCGACTTTTTGAAACTGATGCTGGCGAATGATGCCGCGTGTGTCCTTGCCGGCCGCCCCGGCCTCGGCGCGGAAGCAGGGCGTGTAAGCCGTCAGCGAGATCGGCAGCCGCGCCTCGTCGAGGATTTCGTCGCGATAGAGATTCGTAACCGGGACCTCGGCCGTCGGAATCAGCCAGTGGTCGCTGTCTTTGAACTCTCCGCGAGCAACGGCTTCCGCATCAGTATCGGTACAGCGAAAGAGGTCTTCGGCAAACTTGGGCAACTGGCCGGTGCCGAAAAGGCTCTTGCTGTTCACCATGAAAGGCGGCAGGATTTCGGTGTAACCGTGCTTGGCCGTGTGCAGGTCGAGCATGAAATTGATCAACGCACGTTCGAGGCGCGCTCCGGCGCCCATGTAGACGGCGAAGCGCGCGCCGCTGAGCTTAGCCGCCCGTTCGAGATCGAGAACGCCGAGAGACTCGCCGAGCTCCCAGTGGGGCCTCGCTTCGAATTCGAAGACGGGCATTTCGCCCCAGGTCTTGACGACGACATTGTCGGCTTCAGATTTGCCAACGGGCACTTCAGCGCGAGTCAGATTCGGGATACCGGCCAACGACTGGCGGAGACGGTCGTCGAGGTTTGTGGCGATCTTGTCCAGATTTTCGAGTTCGTCTTTGAGGGCGCGGGTCTCGTCCATCACCGCGGTTGCGTCCTGGCCGGCCTTCTTCAGCGCGCCCACCTGCTGGCTCAGCTCATTACGGCGAGCCTTCAGACGCTCCGCAGTGGTGATGGCCTCGCGCCGGCTCTGATCGAGAGCGTGAAAATCGCCCAGCAGCACTGCCGGGTCGGCCCCGCGCGCACGCAGTTTTTCTTCAACAATTTCCAGGTTGCTACGGACAAAATTCAGGTCGAGCATCGCTTTATTAGTTTACTAGACGGTTTTGGAGGGGTTCGTGGTCAGAAAGGCACGAACCGCAGGCCCTTCGACTCCCTCTGCTTCGCGCCGGTCGCTCAGGATGACAGGCTTTGGGATGGAGGCGGTGATGGCGCGACCGGTCCGGCGTCGATCTGGTCCTGCCAGCCGGGGAGGCGTTGGTCGCCGGTGATAAGGCGCGCGCCGCGGGTGAAGGTGAAGTAGGTCCAGATCCAGGCGGCAAAGACAGCGACGCGATTGCGGAAGCCGATGAGGAAAAAGATGTGCACGGTGAGCCAAGTGGCCCACGCGAGAAAACCGCTCCAATGGGCCTTGAAGGGCCACTCGACCTTGGCGACCGCTGCCATGCGTCCGATGGTGGCCATGTCTCCCTTGTCGAAGTAGCGGAAGGCTGGGCGCGGCCGGCCGGCCAGATCGGCGGCGATCATTTTAGCGACGTGATCGCCCATCTGCATCGCGGGTTGGGCCACGCCGGGAATCTGATGCCCGTCCTGCTCCAGGTGGGCCAGGTCGCCCAGCACGAAGACTTCGGGCCTTCCCGGCGGATTCAGGCAATCATCGACGAGGACGCAGCCGCGGCGATCGAGTTGCACGCCCAGCAGTTTGGCGAGCGGCGAGGCTTGCACTCCTGCGGCCCAGAGCGTGACGGCTGCGTCGATTCGCTTTTCGCCGGCCTCGACCCAGCCCGGCCCAATTGAGGAGACCTGGGTGTGGGTATGGACCTCGACCCCCAACCGGGTCAGCGCGGCTTCGGCCTTTGCCGACAGATCTTCAGGATAGGCAGCGAGGACGCGCGGCGAGCCCTCCAGCAACAGCACGCGAGCCTTGGCCGGATCGATGTGGCGGAAGTCGTGGCGCATATAGAGCTGGGCAATGTCGATGATGGCTCCGGCCAACTCAACGCCGGTGGGTCCGCCGCCGACCACAACAAAGTTGAGCGGCGGGTGCCAGCCGTGCTCGACCATCTGGCGTTCGGCAAGCTCAAAGGCCAGCAGCACACGCCGGCGAATCTCAGTGGCGTCCTCGATGGTCTTGAGTCCTGGGGCGAGCGGCGCCCATTGCTCATGGCCAAAGTAGGAGTGGGTTGCGCCGGCCGCCAGCGCCAGATAGTCATAAGCGACCTTGGCGCTGCTGCCCAGCGTGATCTGCCGCGCAACCGCGTCGATACCTGTTACTTCATCCATCAGCACCTGGGCGTTGCGCTGATGGCGCAAGATGGTGCGGATGGGCTGGGCGATGTCGGCCGGCGAGAGCACGGCCAGGGCGACTTGATAAAGGAGCGGCTGGAAGAGGTGGTAGTTGCGTCGATCCACTACGGTCACGTCCACTGGCAGGCGTGCGAGCCCCCTGGCCGCAAGAAGGCCCGCAAAGCCGCCGCCGACAATCACGACTTGAGGGCGGCGGGCTGGCGACGTTGTTGGATTGGTCAAGGCCATATACCCTCAATCTCAAGATGCGCGAGGAGGGCAGTTGGTGGCATGGCGTGCGGTTGGCGCGGCGTTACAGAGGTTTCAAGGTCACCAGGACGGTGTCGTTTTGGCGCATCTCGAAGAGTTCCGAAAAAACATTGTTGCGGATCGTGACGGTGCGGGTTTCAAAGGGCGCGCCGCTGGCGGATTGCTGCAATTGAGCCACCTGGGCGCGGGTGAGCTGGCTGGGGGCGCCCATGTGAAGGTAGCTGCTGTAGGCATCGTTTTGCATGTAGCCGGTGCGGTAGACAGCGAGCGCATAGTCGCCGTTCGGGATGCCGGAGATCTTCAGTTCAGTGGCGGGTGCGGGCTGGGCAGGCTGTTCTTTCTTGTAAAAGACCTGATCGGTTTCTTGGCTGGGTCCGGTTCCGGGGCCGGCAATGGGGGTGTAATCCCAGAAGAGAGCCTGAACTGAGTTGTCGCCGCTTTTGGTGATCCAGCTTTGAGCGTCGCTGGTGGCCAGGTCGGTGTCGCCCAGAGCTGCGAGGAACTTGTAGGCGAAGTAGGAGGGCTTGCGGATACCCTGGTAGTTCATCAGACCGAAGCCGCCATGAAACGGGGTGAAACGGGGACCATTCTCCTCAAAAATATCGGTGAAGGTCCAATAAGACATCGACTGCGCGAGAGCCGATGTTTCATGCAGTTTTTCGAGAATGAAAGGCGCGGAGATGTACTGGTCGTGGATCGGGTCCGTGGGAGTGTACGCCGTGCTCCATTCTGTGTAGTGGAGCTCGAGATGGGGCGTGGCCGAGGCGTCAATCAGGTGGCGGGAGTTGCGGACGCGCTTGACGATGGCATCTGGCGAGACGTCGAGAACAGTCCCGGCATTGCCGTTGGCATCGACCGAGCCGCGGGTGACTCCGTAGGTGTGAGTCGATTCAAAGTCTCCGGGAATGTGCTCTTTGGCGATGTAGGAGAGCCACTCCGGCTCGATCGCGTCCAACGCCGAGGCCGGCCCGCCGACACGGCAAGCCGGGCATACCGACTTGATGGTCGTCGCGGTGTTCCGGTAAAGGTCGAAGTACTGTTCGTGGGTGCCATTCCAGAAATAGGTAAGGTCGGGTTCATTCCAGACTTCGAAGTACCATTGGGCGATTTCAGCATCGCCGTAACGCTCGCGCCAATGCTCGACGAGCGCACGGATGAGCCCGTTCCACTTTTGCATGTCTTTCGGGGGCGTGCTGTTTCCCTTCCACCAGAAGACCGTACTGGAGCCGCTGGCCAGTTTTGCCGGCATGAAGGAAAGCTCGACAAAGGGACGGATGTGAAGGGCAAGCAGGGCGTCGTAGAGCGGGTCGATGTATTGGAAGTTATAGCTGGGGTTGCCCTTGGAGTCCTCTGTATAGACGCCCATATCGTCAGAAAGCAGGCCGTGAAAGCGAAGGTACTTGAAGCCGATCTCCTGTTGAACCGTGGCGAGCTGCAATTGCCAATCCGCGCGAAGGCCCTCATTGGCGCGGCCTGCTCCAACCGTCATAAGAGGTGTCGCGCTATGGCGGCCTGCGGTTCTGGTAAAGTCGGCCGAGATGCTCCTGGTTTGAGCGGGAGCGCCGATCGAGGTGAAAATGACGGTGACTAAAGCCAGTTTTCGCATCAATCCGAGCATATTCAACCTTCGCAAAATCAATTTTTAAGCAATAGAAACCATATCAGGTCGCCTTGCCGCATACAACGATTGGCAGTGATCTATGGATGCTGTTCGACGGCGATGTTCACGCTGCCGGCGTTGCCGATGACGGCCAGACCCAGCAAGTTGGTGGCAACGCCAGGCAGCGAGGCTGGGCTAAATGTGACGGTTCCGTCGAGGGCGGAGGCAGCCGTGGAGGCTTGGGTGGCCAGAAGCTCGGTCTGGGCGCAGCGGCCATGCGCGGGGCAGGGAGGCGCCCAGGCATAGAGCGCCTGGTAGAGCGTGACCGTGGCGCCGGCCATAGGGTTGCTGTCCATATCAAGGACTCGCAGCGTGATCTGACCTGGGGTTCCGCTGACAGAGAGGCTCTGCGCGGTTCCGGAGACGGCGTTGAGGGTAGCGTACTCCGGGCGTGCGCCGAAGGCGGTGTAAGGGACGCACTGGCTGGTTCCGTTAAGGCATGCGGTCGAGGTCACCGTCTGTCCCTCGGTCAGCGGTCCTACGGTAAGCGCGTTGGCGGCTATGCCTGCTGAGTTTGTGGCGACGGCGCCGCTCTGGGCAGTGATGCCGGTTCCGGTCTGCCAAGCCACACTCTGGCCACTCAAGGGAAGGCCGTTGCTCAGCGTCAGAGCCTCTGCCGTCCAGTTGACCGTCGCTCCAGCGGCAACGGAGAGCATAGGCGAGAGCGAGGTGAGCACCGGGGGCGTTCCGCCCATAAACTCGGCCCCAAGGCTGGAACCGTTGGTCAGCGAGACGGTGACTGTCGACCATGTGTTGTCGAGAGCTGTTACATTCATCGTGGCGCGGCCGTCGCCGGTGGCTGTGACTGTGCATGTTGGTCGACCGCAGCCCAGAGTCGCTGTTCCGCTGGCCACGGTGAAGATCACCGAGACGCCACCGGCTGCGCTCAGATTCGGGCCAAGAGCGATGACCGTGAATGGCTCCGGCACACCGATGGGAATCGTTCCCATGGGCTCGTTGGCGCTCATCAGGGTTAGCGCGTCGCCGGAGCCGGAATCGTAACTGATGCCGCCAGAGATGACGGATGCCGCGTGGTAAATGGGCAGGTCGTCCACCTCCACGTCTACCGAGCCCGTAACGCCGCTCTTGGCCGGCGGCGCGATGGCGGTGATCTCGTTGGGTGAGATGCTGGTCACGACCGCTGGTTGTCCGCCCACCTGAACCGTGTCTGTCAACCGAAAACCCATGCCGTGGATTACGATAGGCCCGCCCGAAGACGGCAACCTTTGTGGCGCGACCGTATCGGCGTAAAGCACCCAGCCTCATAGAGATAGTCGGGCCGTCCGTCGCCGCGCTCATCGGCAATGCCCAGGCGGACCACGTCGTCGACTGACGCGCTGACGCGCAGCCAGCTCTCGCCGGTGGCCAGGCCGTTTAATCCCGCACCTGAGCCAATCGCCGCCGAACCTACGGAATCGAAGGCGTCCCAGACGCCCAGAGCGGGCATGGTTTTGGCGTTGGTGGGTGCACCGGATTCGTCGAGGGCCACGGTGATCACGGTGAAGGTGCGTCCGCCGCGAACCGGGAAGGTGAACCAGTCGGTCTGGCCCACCTGGCTCACCCGCCCGCTCCAGAGGCCACTCGGCGAAAGAATGCGCGGCGTCGCTTCGGTTCCAATGGCGTCGTCGTAGCCTCCAGCCGCCGAGTCGGCAATGTTCACCGTGAGGGTCTGCGTGCTGCCGGCCGTCATTGATGAAACCGAGATTGCAGGCAGGCTTCCCGAGGGCTCGGGTGAGCCGTCCAGATACGGGCCAACCGAGTTCGAGAGAATGTACAGCGCATCAACGGGCTCGAAGCTAACCAAATAGTCGGCTGTGGTCGCGCCCGGCGGCAATGGCATCCCGCTCAGGTCGAAGAAGCCCTGCTGGGAGATGTCGTTCGATCCCCACATGGTCAGCGGGTTGCCGTTGATGTCGGTCCACCCGGTGACCGGGTTGCCGTGGTTGCCGTTGAAATACGATCCGGAGACAAAGCTGACCGTGTACTGGAAAAGCGGGTCACCTTTGGAGTCCAGCGGCCGCGCCACCACGTTCACGCCCTGCATCCCGAGGCCGGCCTTGAAGTGAATGGTCCCTTGGATGGAAACGGTGTTGGCGGCGGTGATCTTCTTGCCGGAAAAGCTGGCCAGGTTGGCGGCGGTGACGGGGTAGACGCGGTTGAGCGCTGCGATGTCGTCCCAGCGCAACTGCGTGGGGTTGGGGATGCATACGCCGCCGCTCGCGCCACAGAGGCCGCTATAGGGCTGCATCACCGGCCAGCCATCCATGCCGCCTGACTCGCCGTTGGTCAGTGCGCCGGGATTGACCTGTGCGAAGTCCAGTCCGAGAATCCGCCCGAAGGCCCGCTCCAGTTCAAAGATCATCATCTGGAGATGGTCGGCATCGGTTGCGCAGAGGCCGTTGAGCACGATCAAACCGTGAGCGATGGTCGCATCCGGGTTCACGTTGTCAAGCCAGAAGAAGACGCCGTTGTTCTCGCAACTGTTCTGCCCGGCAGTTCCCGTACCAAAGGTAGCGTCGTGTATGACAGCGTCGGCGTTGTCAATACTGTTTTTTTGCGTGTTTTTTGAAAAACATAGCAGGGATCTCCCGTGGTGGGGATTCGGGTGTCAAGGGCGGCGTACTTTGTCGTTCATCTTG
>JBEKOA010000043.1:0-30064 GCA_049522255.1 Occallatibacter sp. | reverse complement strand
AGTTCACAGCCCGACAAGCCGCCCTGCAAAGTACCTTGATTGAGGCCGAATCTGCTCCGTCAACACCGGCCATGACCACGGACACTTGTGGGTAATTGAAAGCGCTGAAGCGCGGGGCTAACCAACGCTGCGCCTCCGGCGCGTTGAGCGGACGTTACTCATGCAGTAATCAAAGAAGCGCGATCAGAATATTTTGCATTGATGGCACGGTTGAAGCCGAACACTTCCAAAATGCATTTATTCGGCTGGGTCAGGAACAGCCGCATGGCCG
This sequence comes from Occallatibacter sp., assembly GCA_049522255.1. Classification (GTDB taxonomy): domain Bacteria; phylum Acidobacteriota; class Terriglobia; order Terriglobales; family Acidobacteriaceae; genus Telmatobacter. The sequence continues at coordinate 29,793 of JBEKOA010000043.1, read as the reverse complement.
ATTGCTAAAGCTCGAGCACGTTGTCTTCGATGGCGAGGCGGACGTTGCCGTCGGACTTTGCTAGGCGGCGAACGGCTTCGGGCTTGTCGACTCTTGCTTTTAGCATGACCAGGGCCACAGGGACGCTGCGGCCGGCGCTCTTGATGGTTTCGACTGCAGTGGGGCGGTCGATCTTGCAGGCGCTCATCAGAATGCGGATGCCGCGCTCGACGAGCTTGGAGTTCTGCATGTGCACGTTGACCATCAGGTTCTCGTACACATAACCCAGGCGGGTCATGGCGCCGGTGGTGATCATGTTGAGGATCATCTTCTGGGCGGTGCCGGCCTTGAGGCGCGTAGAGCCGGAGATGACCTCGGGGCCGACGTCGGCGGTAATGACGATCTCGGCTGCCCCGGCAATGGGCGTCTCATGGTTGCAGGTGACAGCGGCGGTGTGTGCTCCGCGGGCGCGCGCATAGGCCACGGCAGCCACTACATAGGGGGTGCGGCCCGAGGCGGAGATGCCCACAACAATGTCTTTGCGCGTGGGGCGGCGGCGGGCGATGTCGCGCTGGCCCAATTCTTCGGAGTCTTCGTTGACCTCAACGGCCGAGGCCAGCGCCTTGGGTCCGCCGGCCATGATGTACTGCACCTGTCCAGGAGCCGTCGAGTAAGTGGGTGGACATTCGGAAGAGTCGAGGGCCGCAATGCGGCCGCTGGAGCCGGCGCCGATATAGATCAGCCGGCCACCATCGCGCAGGCAGCGGGCAACCTGATCGATGACCAGCGCAATCTCTGGAAGGGCACGCTTGACCGCGGCGGAGACCTTGGCATCTTCGTGGTTGATGATGCGGGCGATCTCGAGTGCGGATTTGGTGTCGAAGCCTTGAGAGGCCTCGTTCTGGCTTTCGGTTGTCAGTTCCTGAAGCAAGGGGGCCTGGTGATTGTTCCCGCCATTATTCTGGGTGGTGGCCGTTTCCTGCGTCGTCGAGCTGGTTAGCATCGCGTCTGTCCCCGAGTCTTTATTGTATCTTCAAATCGGTCAAATCCGATTAGAATTCGTCCGAAAAGGTAGTGGTCTGGAGAGGTGCAGTTTGGAAGTTCCTCAGAGCGCCTCGCGGAGGGCGTCGTGAAAGGCAGGCCAGACCTGGCGAATCAGACGGCTCTTCCGGTCGGGCCAGGTGCGGTTGCTTAGAAACACGACGGCAACCTCAGCCTCGAGGTCGATCCACAGCGAACAGCCGCTGAAGCCGAGGTGCCCGATCGAATGGGGTGAAAAGTGCCGGCCGGTGGTGGAATCGGGCGAAGGCGTATCCCAGCCCAGCGCCCGCGAACTGCCCGCAGGGCTTTGCTGCCGGGCAAATAGGTCGATAGTCGCCGAGTTGAACAGGCGGGCCTTGCCGGAGGCAGCCGCCAGGATTTCGCCGGCATAGCGCAACAGGTCAGGCACGTTGGAGAACAAGCCGGCGTGGCCGGCCGCACCGCCGAGCACAAAAGCATTTTCATCCTGGACCTCACCTTGAATGCGGCGGTGGCGAAAGGTCGTGTCTTCTTCGGTGGGGGGAATAGAGATGCGCGCGCTGGGCGCAGGACAGAAGCCAGTGGCCGAGAGACCGAGCGGCGAAAGAATCTCCCTCGGAACCCAGGTGGCGAGGGGTTCGCTGGTCAATGTTTCAAGAGCTTTGCCCAGCAGGATGAAACCGGGATCGGAGTACTCGGCACGTGCGCCCGGCTCGGCATCAAGAGGCAGATTCAGGCAAGCTTCCAAGAGTGTCTCGGGAGTGGCGGCCGTGCGAAAGAATTCAACGTAGCCTGGCAGGCCGGAGTTGTGGGCCAATAAGTGGCTGACTGTCACGCGGCGGGCTGGATCGGCCGCGGTGCGATTGGCCACGAAGCCGGGGAGCAGATCGGCGAGAGGAGCATTCAGATCGAACAAGCCTCGCTGATAGAGCAGCATGGCGGCAGCGGTGGTTGAGGCGACCTTGGTGATGCTGGCGATGTCGTGGATGGTTTCGGGCGTGACTGCGGGAGAAGCTCCGTCGTAGGTAAAGAGGCCCAGCGCATCCTGGAGCACGACTTTACCACCAGACAGCGCTCCGAAGGCGCAGCCGGGGAAGGCATGAGAGGCGATGGCCTCGCGGAGCACGCGATATACGGCTGGAAAGCGGCCGTGTGGATCGTTGGATGGGTCGTGTTCAGAATTCATCGTTCGATTGGATCGTACTACTGAAGCGGCACGAATTGAAATACGAGGGGATCAGGGGAGGGATTGGGGTTCCTAGTATCCCAGGTCCGAAAATCCGGACCTGGGGCACCCGGCTTCTTATTTGCTCCCGGCGTCCATCTCAGCCTTCATCGTAGGGCGAATTGGACCCCTCTTTATCCGGCACGAGTTCATCTTTTGTGTTCCTGCAAACCTGGAGGCTATCCTCGGAGGCGTATGGCAAGTCTATATTTCAATAGACAGGTAGGGGGGATGATGCGTCTGGCACATGGATCGTTGACGGTTGCAATCGCGCTGGGTCTTGTTTGCGCGGCCTCCGGGGCTGTGTTGGCCCAGGCTCCGGCCACCCCGGGAGCACAGCCGAGCGCGGCTGCGCAGACTCCCGCCACTGCTTCCCCCGCGACAGGCGTAACGGGCGCTGAACCGCCAGAGCCAGGCATAGGGCATTCGTCGCCTGGGCCGATGGGGGCGCCTTGCCGCCCTGCGGGCCAGGCTTACGAGCCGATGGACGAGAAGATGCCTTGTCCAGCCACGGATGCCAACGATCCGCGGTTCGCGATGGCGAAGAAGACCTACACCGTTCCTGCCGGCACCAAGGTGCTGTTGGAGTTGCACAGCGCCATCAATACCAGGAGCGCCAAGCCCGGCGATGGCGTCTACCTGGCTTCGACCTTTCCGGTGGTCGTTGGCAACCGGGTGATGATTCCCGCCGGGGTCTATGTGCAGGGCGTGGTCGATCGCGTGGTGCGCGCCGGACGCGGCAGCGGCAAGTCGCAGCTGGACATGCACTTCACATCAATCATCTTTCCCAACGGCACGGTGGTGGAGATTCCAGGTTTGGTGAACAACCTCCCTGGAGCGCACCACCAAACTGTGAAGGACGACGGCGAAGGCACCATCGAGCAGGATCCGGACAGGAGCCGCAACATGGGCAAAGTGGCTGAGGTCGCCATTCCCACCGGCGGCAGCGTCGGTTCGATTGGAGGACTCGGCAGCGGCCATCCCGTCGAGGGAGGTCTGATCGGGATTGGAGCCGGGCTTGCCGCGATGGGCATCTCTACACTCTTTACGCGCGGCGCCGATGTGAATATCGAAAGCGGGACTCAGGTGGAGATGGTCTTGCAGCGCCCGCTGGTTCTTGAGGAAGAGAATCTGGCCGGCGTCAATTCGCCGGGGATGGTTCCCGCTCTGGTTCCAGCGGCCAACCAGCCGAGACCCATGGTCAAGCCCAACCACGCGCATATTCTATGCCCGACGGGGGGCCTCGACTGCAATGAATCCCCGGCTCCGCAGCCTGCCGATCCCCGATCTGAGGAATAAGCCATCGAGGGAGACCCGCAGTTGAGTCCGGCGCGCTTGACGCAATGATTTCAGCGTGATGGGACGCTCCGGCAGAAATGAATGACAGCCGGATGGTTACCAACGGGGGTCGGATGATTACCATGGAAGGATGGGACGTGGGACTCTAGGCTTGGCGATGTGTCTGGCGATCGTTGCATGGAACGCATCGCAGGCGCAGAGCGCTCACCCGGCGACGAATTCGGCGCTGGCATCGAAGGCCAAGCCGGCCCGCGAGTATAGAGTGCCGTTGCTTGCCGAGGGGTTAAAGCTTTCGGACTTCGCCGGCATGGAACCTCGCCCGGAGCTGAAAGGCAGGCTGCTCGAGATCACGGGCTTTATTCAGAACACGCCGCACGACGGCGAGCCGGCCACTGAAGAGACCAAGGTCTGGCTGGGATATACCAAGAGCGTCTTCTATCTCGTTTTCATTTGCCGCGACCATCACCCGGACCAGATTCGCGGACATCTTGCCCGCCGCGAGAATGTGCTCAACGACGACAACGTCTCGGTGCTCCTCGACACGTTTCAAGACCGCCGGAAGGGAGTGCTTTTCACGGTGAATCCGGTGGGCGTGCAGGCCGATGCGGCGTGGAGCGAGACGAGCGGCACGGACTACAGCTACGACCAGGTATGGGATTCTGAGGGGCAGGTGACGCCCGGCGGATGGATGACTCTTGTGGCGATTCCATTTCGCAGCTTGCGCTTTCCCCCCAATGGCGCCGACTGGGGCGTGGTCTTCATGCGCAACTTCCCGCGCAACAGCGAGGTGGATTACTGGCCGCGCATCTCCACCAACATCGCCGGCGTTCTCAGCCAAGAGGGGACACTGAGTGGCATCGAGGGAGTGACCGGCTCGCACAATGTGCAGATCGATCCGTATACCCTGGCGCAGAACGAGCGGACCCTTGAGACCGTGGACCCGCTCAATCCCTACTGGAGCTCGCGTCATTTTGAGGGCACAGCTGGCGGCGAGTTCAAGGCGATCCTCAAAGACAGCATTGTTTTTGACGCGACGATCAACCCGGACTTCAGCGACATCGAGTCGGACCAGCCGCAATTCACCGTCAACCAGCGTTATCCAGTTTACTTTCCGGAGCTGCGGCCGTTCTTTCTGGAAAATGCGAATTACTTTATCACTCCAATCAATCTGGTTTATACGCGAAACATCATTCACCCGGAGTACGGCGGCCGCGTAACCGGAAAGATAGGCCATACGAATCTGGGTTTTTTTGTCATCGACGACCGGGAACCGGGGCAGACGGTGGCGCCCGGCGATCCGCTTTATGACAAACGGGCAATCTTCGCAGTGGGGCGCGTCTCGCAGGACTTCGGCAAGGACCTGAGCATAGGCGCGATCTATACCGACGAAGAGTTCGGCCAGGGATGGAATCGCATTGGGGGCGTCGATTTCACCTGGCGGATCACGAAGAAATGGACGGCGCTGGGGCAGATGGTAGAGAGCTCGACCCAAGGTACTGTGGACAGCGGAACGCCCCAGAGCTATGCCGCCGGTCCGGCAAGCAACTTTCAGTTGCAGCGCGTCGGACACGCGTTCAACATGCAGTCGACATTTCAGGACACGAGTACCGGCTTCCAAACCCAACTGGGATTTATTCAGAGCTCGAACTTTCGCAACGGTTTAACGCACATGACTTATCAGTGGTATCCGAAGCACAGGGTCATCCAAAGCTTTGGTCTCGAAACCAACCAGAGCGTGGCTTATGACCACTTCGGCAACCGTGTCCTTCATTACTCGACCTTCGACCCATTCGTATTTTTGCCGCGCAACATCGTGATTGCACCACTTGGCGGCGAAAACTCCGACACGGTGGGGCCGCCGAGCTATCCGGTGCTGGCCGACTACAAAAACTTCACTGAGAACTTCGCCGGGATCGTTGCGCGAGGCGCTCCGTTTCCGCAGTTTAACTTCAATGTCACCAGCTTCCGCAGCGGAAATGTGAATTACAATCCGGTGGCGGGCAAGGCGCCGTCTCTGCTGAACCAGGACTGGGTTCAGGCGCTGTTTACCCTGCAACCCCTCCGTCAACTGACCGCGGACAATACTTATCTGCTGGATCGCGACCACTCGGTCGCCAATGGCGCGTTCGTCTATGAGAGCCAGGTGCTCCGCACCAAGGTCAACTACCAGTTCACGAAGGCTCTCTCGGCCCGGGTGATTGTGGAGTATGACTCGACGCTGGCAAATCCCGCGGAAACGTCGTTGCCGCGAACCAAGCAGGTGGGTACCGAAGCGCTCTTCACATGGTTGCCGCATCCCGGCACGGCGATCTATATCGGCTATAACAATGATCTGCAGAATCTCGACCGGAGACTCTGCAAAGGCTTTCCCAGCGGTGTCTGCGATACTGACAACGCGGTGGCGCCGCGCGCACCGGACTTGTTGAACGATGGGCGGCAAATCTTCATCAAAGCTTCTTATCTATTCCGCTTTTGAACCGCTCCATGCACAATTGCAGCGGGCTCCCGTCCTGCTCAGCTCTCTTTGCGATAGAGCATGTCGCGGATGGTTCGCCGGCGTTCTTCATTCATTTCAATCTCGGCCTTGCGGGCTTCGGCGTCGAGTCGGCTCTTTTCGGTGGGCTCGGCGGCCTCCGGTTCGCTGCAAGCGGGGCAGCGGTTGGCGAAGCCGGGCTTATCGGGCCTTAGTTCGAACTCCTCAGAGCAGACGACGCAGGTTTTAATCGGAAACGTCATTCAGTTCCATGATAAAACAGAAGATTTATTCCGGTCGGCCGAATTGATCTTTGATGGTCCCAAAGGTCACCTCGCGGCCCTTTCCTTTTAGGGAATCCACCCAGGCCGGCACGCGTTTTCATCCCGCCTCGATTGACCCGCCCTGCCCGGCTGGTTCAGGATAAAGAATGGGTCCGTTTGTCTCGTTTCAGAGAGGAGCTGTTTCGATGTCCCAGGAATTCGATCTGCCGCATGACAATTCAATTGCAGCCAGCACGAGCAAAGCCGGCCCGAGCACAGCCGCCGGAGCCACAGGCGGCCTAGCGGAGATCGTCGAGATGATTGCCGCCGGACTCTACAGTCTGGCCTCGATGCTCGTGGGCGAAGGCGCGGACAGTGAGCGGCTGGTGGAGATGGCCATTGCCAATGCGGAGATTTCAGTCTGCCAGAACCCGCAGGAGGCAGTTGAGAGCAGCCGGCGGGCTCTATCGGCCGCGGCTCTCGATCTGCTCGGTGGGCGCGACCCAGCCAGCCTGACCGCTCCCGAAGGGCTTGCCCCTGCCTCGACCTGCATTGAGGACGACGACCTGGCCTCGGCAGGCATTTCGAGCGAGGAGCTGGAAAGGATGATCGCCGGACCGGAGCGCGACCGGGTGCGGAATTGGCTGGCCAGCTTGCCCACGGCCATGCGAACCGTCTTTATCCTGCGCGCGGTGGCCGGGTTCAACGCCAGGGAGACAGCCGAAATGCTGAAGGCGCACGGTGGCCCGCAAGCCGGCGCATGGACTCCGGAAGCGGCGCGCGAGCTCTTCCGCCAGGGACTCTGCTCGCTGGCCTCGCAACTGATTCAAGCTTCGGCGAGGTAAGACAGGGGTCAGCCTGCATTTCTCACCGAATGCGCGATTACCCGGAATTCAAGGTTTTGCGAGGTCTCTGAGGGCCGGGAGGCCCTCAGGACAGCCGATCTGGAGACACGGCGCTACCACTTTACGGATAAGGCTTTGAATCTCGGCCAAGTCGAGTGTTTCCAGTCGACTTCAAACGCCGGTCCGGCGAGTTCGTTACACTAGATTCAGGAGTCCTGCCGCCGCTCTTGGCATCCATTGAGAGTGGAGGTTTTCTTCTTCTGCAGCCATTCAGTGAGAGTCGAACGACCTTGATCTCTTCAATCTGTCCCAGCACCAGCTCGATCCATCCCTGTGCCCGCGCACTGGCGCTTGTGCTGTCGGCGCTGCTGCCCTGCGGGCTGGCCGCCCAGACCGCGGCGCCGGCTCCAGTCCAGACAGTGTCACCCTTCCAGGGCAGCGTGGCGCAGGGCGAGGTCTCGGCGCAGCCAGTCAGTCTTACCCTGGACGATGCCATCCAGCGCGGTCTCAAGGCCAATCTGGGGATCATCCTCAGCGGAACGCAGACGGCGGCGGCGCGCGGCGAACGGCTCAGCCGGCTACAGGCCTTGCTGCCGTCAGTGGACTTCAATGGAAGAGAAGCCGTGCAGCAGGTTGACCTGCCAGCCGAAGGCTTGCGCATCCCCGGTTTCCCCAAGATCATCGGGCCCTTCGGATACACCGATCTGCGCGCCAATCTGAGCTGGTCGCTGATCGACGTGGCATCGCTGCGCAACTACCTGGCCGCGCGCCACAACTTTGCGGCCGCCACGCTTTCGGCTCAAGACGCGCGCGAGATGGTGGTGCTGGTTGTGGGCAACGCCTATCTGCTCGTGCTTGCCGATGAAACCCGCGTCGCCAGCGTGGAAGCACAGGTGGCCACGGCAAAGGTCTCCCTCGACCAGGCGGTTGCGAATCACCAGGCCGGCACTGCGCCGCTGCTCGATGAGCTGCGCGCCCGCGTGGACTCGCAATCTCTCGACCAGCAGTTGATCGTAGCGCGCAACGCTCTGGAAAAGGACAAGCTGGCACTGGCCCGGACTATCGGGATTCCATTAGCGCAGAGCTTTACCCTGGCAGACAAGGCGCCCTATGCCGTCTTCGATCAGATCGACATTGAAGCGGCGATTCGCCAGGCGCACGCCAACCGCAAAGATCTGGCAGCGATGGTCGAGCAGGCCAAGGCGGCCGAAGAGCAGCGCAAGGCGGCCACAGCGGACCGGCTGCCTACTCTCAAATTCGATGGCGACTACGGCGACATTGGCGTCAATGTGAACTCCTCGCATGGCACTGGCGATGCAACAGGCACTCTGAGCGTTCCGTTGTTCAAGGAATTTGCCCTGCGCGGCGAGGCGCAGCAGGCCCAGGCGCAGCTTGACACGGCGCAAGCCCAGCTCAGCGACAAGAGTGCGCAGGTGGACGCTGACGTGCGCGACGCGCTGCTCGACATCGCCTCGGCCCAGCAGCAAGTCGAGGTCGCCAAATCGAGTGTGGCTCTGGCCAGCGAAGCCCTCAGCGAAGCGCAGCAGCGCTATGCCAATGGCGTCAGCGATAACCTGGCCGTCAGCCAGGCCCAACAGTCCGTGGCGCAGGCCAACGACCAGTATGTGACCAGCCTCTACCGGCACAATGTGGCCAAGCTCAGCCTGGCCCGTGCTCTTGGAGCCGGCGAAAACTACAAGAATTATCTGGGAGGAAAGTAAACGTGGCGGATTCATCTCCAGCAAAAGTCCAAAGCGATCCGAACGAAGAGATTCAGAACCCGCAGCCGCCGTCCCGCCGCAGAGCGATCATCTTCGTCGTGATTGCGGTTCTCGTGCTGGTTGCCATTGGCGTCTGGTGGCGCTCCACATTTACAGAAGACACCGACGACGCACAGGTCAACGGTCACCTGATTCAAGTCAGCTCGCGCATCTCCGGCCAGGTCGCCAAGGTCGACGTCGATGAGAACCAGTTGGTCAAGGCAGGCGATTTGATCGCGGAACTCGATCCAAGCGACTACGAAGTCGCTGTCGAGAACGCCCAGGCCGCCCTGGCCAGCGCTCAGGCCAACGCCGCCGCGGCCGATGTGAATGTGCCCATCACCACCATCAACACCGGCAGCAACCTGACCTCGGCCGATGCCAATCTGAGCGGCTCGCAGGCCGGCGTGGGGCAGGCGGAGAAGCAGTTGGACGCCGCGCATGCCCGCGTGATCCAAGCCCAGGCCAACTACACCAAGGCGCAGGCCGATCTCGAGCGCTACAAGCCGCTGGTGGAGAAGGACGTGATCAGCAAGCAGCAGTTTGACGCCGCCGTGGCCGCCGCCGACGCGACCAAAGCTGCTGTGGCCGACGCCACTGCCAGCGAGCAGGCCGCCGTCGATGGAGTGAAGGTTGCTTTGGAGCGCGAGGCGCAGGCTCAGTCAGGATTGAAGTACGCCGAGACCGGACCGCAACAGGTGGCCGTGCAAAATGCTCGCGCCAAGCAGGCTCAGGCCCAAGTGGCTCAGGCCCAGGCCCAGCTCGACCAGGCGAAGCTCAACCTGGGTTACACACGAATTGTCGCGCCCGCAGCCGGAATCATCACCCGCAAAAGCGTCGAGGTCAATCAAAATCTTGCTCCAGGGCAGAACCTGCTCACGCTGGTTTCGCTGGAGGGTTTATGGATCACGGCCAATTTCAAAGAAACCCAGCTCAAACACATGTCTGCCGGCCAGCAAGTCGAGATCGAAGTGGACGCGACCGGCAAGAAGTATCACGGTAAGGTGACCCAGATCGGGGGCGCGACCGGCTCGGTGCTTTCGCTCTTTCCGCCGGAGAACGCGACGGGAAATTATGTGAAGGTGGTCCAGCGTGTCCCGGTGCGCATTGACTTCACCGATCTGGCCAATGAAGATCCGAATCACGAATTGAGGCCGGGGTTGTCGGTCGAGCCGAAGGTGCGTGTGAAGTGAAAAAGCAGCTTCTGGCTTTTGAGTCGGCCATTTATGACCGAACTGCCTCAGGGCTGTCATCCTGAGCGGAGTTTGGCGCGTTCTTTGCGACAAACGGAGCCGAAGGACCTGCGGTTGCTTTTGATTTTGGGCTCGTGCTTTCCCATCCTATTCGCAACGAACGCAATAAGATGGAAAACTGTCCAGAAAGCGATAACCTAGGTCCACTCCATCTGAGCTTTCTTCACTTCGGGGGTGATGTCAAGAACTCCGGGACGATCCCACAGTGAGGTTCTCAGATGGATTATCCAACCGTTCACATATTCCCGGCGATCACCAGCGGCATCCTTCACCACGTCATAAGGGATGCGGTGGGCATGAGTCACGCCGAAGTTTTCATCGAAGAGAACACCGACAAGGTAATCAAAGTGGCAGGAATCCAGATCGCGAATCACGCTAAGTTGTGTTGATGGGTTGTGTTTTGTGATCCTTCGGCCCTTAATCTCGTATTTCTTTCCGTCCGACTCATCTGTAGCGTCGTAGCCTTTATTGGAGCGCCCTGACCGCTTCAGCTTCAGAGCTCTCGCGATCAATGATTCGCAGTAGTCCGCGACGGGGTTATTCGAGCTCTGCACGACCTCGCGCTTTTGCAATTGGTTCATGACATCGGCATACACAGACAAAAGCTTACGCACGCTGGCGTGATCAAAATCAATCTCTCGCGTCATTTTGTACCGCCGGGGAGGATTATACGCGTTTCACGCAGGCGGGGGTTCATCTCAGGTGTCCGGGTGCCCACCCTCGCGACGTCTCTGATTTTGCCGCTCGGGTGGGAATCCGCGAACCCAAACATTGAATAGTTTGAAAGTTTCGCGCCGCTCCTCAAATACGGGTCACTCCGCAATCATTCCGATCGTGCCCAGCCAGGTCTCCACCAACTGAGGCCATGCCGTCACAGGAAACTTCGTGCGCCGCAGCCCAAAGGCATGCCCACCCTGCGCGTACAAGTGCATCTCCACGGGAATCCCGGCGTTTTTCAGTGCAACGTAGTAAGACAGTGAGTCGTTCACATTGTCGACGTGGTCATCCTCATCCTGAATCAGGAATGTAGGCGGCGTCTGGCGGGTGATATGAGTACGAATATCCGGATTCAACTCCGATAGATTTCCGCGCATCGCAAGATGTCCTGGATAAAGAGCCACGGCAAAATCGGGGCGGCAACTTTCTTTGTCGGCGGCATCGACGTTTGGATATAAACGCCGGTCAAAATGGGTGCTCATCGCCGCTACCAGATGTCCGCCCGCCGAGAAGCCGAGGACTCCGATCTTGTTCGGATCGATGTGATATTCGGCCGCGTGAAAGCGCACCAGCCCCACCGTCCTTTGCGCATCTTCCAACGCGATCGGCGATTGCGGATAAGCACCCCAATAGGGTGCCGAGCGCGGAGCCGGCACGCGGTACTTCAGCAGTACGCACGTAATCCCCTTGGCCGTCAGCCAGTCACAGACCTCTGTGCCTTCAAGGTCGATGGCCAGGATCTGGTAGCCGCCGCCAGGAAAGACGACGACGGCAACACCCGTGTTTTTTCCTGTCGGCGAATAGACCGTCATCGTAGGCCGCGAGACGTTGTCTATCTCAATCACCTGCTTACCGGCAACCAGATCGTCTTTCCCCGACGACTTGGCGAACTCCGGCCCCTTGGCAGGCCGCGCATCCGGCGCCGCGCCCGGCCAGATTGGGATCTGCGTATGCCCCGGCGCTGGTTGCCAGACGGGTGCCTGCGCAGAGAGACGGCTGGATGTTAACGCAACCGAGAGAGCTACGACGAAAAACTTCATGACAATCTCCACGGTTTCAGGAAGTGAACTGATTGATAACATGACTCACGGCCGCGAACGTTTTAGAAACGCAGCAGGCACGCGCTGCTATTTGATCCGAGTCAAGATTGGTTCGATGTCTTCCACCCTTTCGCCAGGAAAAAAGTGAAGGGATGGGGCACCCAGTCGTCTGTTTGCGGGCGCGCCTAGGGGGCTACTTTGACCGGCGTAACTTCGGTTCCCTCTCGCGTAAAGCGGAACTGCAAAAGCCATGCGCTGGTCACAGGCTGACCGTTGACCACTGCCGGCTTGAACCTCCAGCGCCGCGACGCATTGAGAGCCGCGTTGGCGAAGTACCTGCTCGGCCCAGGCGAATCGAAGGCCGCATCCGTCACAGAGCCTGCCGCGTCAACCGAAACTCGCACCTTGACCACGAATTGGCCGTGAATCGACGCAACGGCTTTTGGAAGCACATCGGGCAAAGCCTGTTCGACAATTGCTGCATCGTTGGCCGCCTCGCGCTTCGAGCCGCCCTGCGATGGCGTTGGAGATTCGATTGGCGGCTCGCCGAGCGGCTGAGATTCGACAAGCGCTGGCTTTGAGTTTTGCTTTTCGGGTGCAGGTGATGAAGCCGAAGGCTTGGCAATTGCAGGTTCATTCTGCTGGTCCACGGTAGCCTGTGGTGGCTCTGATTGGTGCGATCTGATCAGGAAGAAGACGATCAGCACCATCGCAACAACAACCGCGGCAACGACCAAAGGCAGGCGGGACCTGGCCGGCGGGGCCGTGTTTGCTGGAATGGCCGGGGAGTTTTGCGGAGTATAAGTGCCTTTGAGGCGATCGCCGATTTCGCCGAGAGCGCATCGCCGCGCAGGGTCCGTGCGCAAAGCCTCCCGTGCAATGCCGGCGAAGGGTTCCGGCAGGGACTCAGGCACAACCGGGTCGCTCTGCTTGGCCCGATCCCAGACCGGCGGACGCTGCGTCAAGGCTTCAACCAGCGTGACACCGAGCGACCAGATGTCCACAGCCGGGGAGATCGTCCCCGCGGCGTACTCCGGCGCGTCGTGGATGTCCAGTGTCTGATGCCTCTTGCCCGGCTTGCCCGCAGGCTGAATGTTGTCGGAAGAGAGCTTCAGTTGATCGTTGACGACAAGAATATTCGACGGCTTCAAGTGCCCATGCACGAAGCCTTTCGCATGAAGATAGCCGAGCGCGTCGAGAACCGGGCCAAGCATCTCACTGGTTTCTGCAGCAGTTAGAGGCCGCTCGGGAAGAATCTCTGAGAGGTTCTCTTCGGCATATTCCGTGACGGAGTAAAAGAAGCGATTGCCGCCGACATGACAACTTCCGGTGTCGAAGAGGCGCATGAGGTGCGGATGAGAGAGAGAGACGGCCGCCCTCCAATGAGCGATCTGAGCATCGGCGCCTATCGCGCCAGCCGGTATGAGCCGGATGGCCGCCCTCTGCGGTCGATCTCCCTCGATTTGGGTGAGGAAGACGCCGTTCGTGTCTGAGCCGCCCAGCCATTGCAGAAGAGTGAACTTGCCATCGATGACCTGTCCGACCCAATCACCGCCGATCGCCTCTGTTTTCATGACGTTTACCATTCTATCCGAGCACGGCGGGAAGCGGAGCCGCGCACGCGCGCCTTTGATTGGCCAGAGATCGGTGCGCGGCAGCAAGGAGGGTGCGGTCTCTCCTACCGTATAGACTGATTGCAGCCACGCCATGAAGGATTCGATCCACGTCTCGAAGGAGAATTACCTCAAGGCCATCCTCGAAGCCGAAGCCGAGGGGCGCGAGGTCATTCCTGCCGTGCTGGCGCATTGGCTTGAGGTCTCAGCGCCTGCGGTGACCATGGCGCTCAAGCGGCTCAAGCGCGACGACTATGTCGAAGTGGGCGCCGACGGAATCGTACGCCTGACGGCAACGGGCCGCGAGACCGCTTATCGCACCGCGCTGCGCCACCATCTGATCGAACGCATGTTGAGCGAGATCTTCGGCATGGAGTGGCACGAGATCCACGAGGAGGCCGAGCGGCTGGAGCACGCCGTCTCGGCGCCCTTTGAAGCCAAGCTCAGAGAGAAACTCGGTGAGAGTGGAGCCTGCCCGCATGGCAACTTCGTCGTGCCAGAATCTCCAGCACAGCGCAAGTTGCGCGGCGAGACGCCGCTTTCAGAGGCCGTGGCCGGAAGGCGCTATACCGTTGTCAGCCTGCATGAGCGCGATCCCAAGCTGCTGCTTTTTTTGCACGACAATGGCATCGGCCCCGGCCAGAGCCTGCGCGTGGCCAGCCAGAACTACGACCAAACGGTTTCGATTGAGTTGCCTGGAGGGGTTACGATTCTCGGCCGCCCGGCTGCGGAGGCTGTTTGGCTCCGCCCGGAATCTTGACCATAATTAAATTTAATCAAAAAAGTTAACCACAGTTAACTGATTATGGCATACTCGTTTGTATGAGCGTTACCGCCGAAATCCCGATGCCGGTGATCCCAGGCCTCGCGCCGGGCCCCGAGCACCAGGTTCCCTCGCTGCCAGAGGTTCATGCGACGGTGCGCCTCTCGCGCTCGCCGCAGTATTGGCGGCGTCTGCTCGGCTTTCTCGGCCCTGGGTTTCTGATCTCAGTCGGCTACATGGACCCCGGCAACTGGGCCACGGACATCGCCGGCGGCTCGCGCTTCGGCTATACGCTCTTGTTCGTCATCATGGCCTCGAACCTGATGGCCGTTCTGCTGCAAAGCCTCTCGCTTAAGCTGGGCATTGCCACCGAGCGAGATCTGGCTCAGCTCTGCCACCAGGCATACGGCCCCAGGGTGAGTTACGCGCTATGGATCGGCGCAGAGATTGCCATCGCCGCCTGCGACATGGCCGAAGTCATCGGGTCAGCCATTGCATTGGAATTGCTCTTCCACATTCCGCTCTTCTATGGCGTGCTCATCACCGGCGTGGACGTGCTGTTGATTCTGCTCTTGCAGCGCTGGGGCTTCCGTTATATTGAGGCGCTGGTCATCGCGCTGATCGGCACCATCGTTGGACTCTTCGGCGTGCAGATGTTCCTTTCGCGTCCGGAGTTCTGGCCCGCGCTGCACGGCTTCTTCATTCCCTCGGCCTCCATCGTTACCAACCCCGAGATGCTCTATATCGCCATCGGAATCCTGGGCGCTACGGTGATGCCGCACAATCTTTACCTGCACTCCTCGATCGTGCAGAGCCGCAGATACGAACGCACATCCAAGGGCAAGCGCGAGGCCATCACCATGGCCAATATCGATTCCTTCCTGGCGCTTTCCGTGGCACTGTTTGTGAACGCGGCCATTCTGATCGTCGCCGCCGCGGTCTTCCACAGCCGCGGCCTGCTCGATGTTGCCGCTATCCAGGATGCCTACAAGCTGCTCAGCCCGCTGGTGGGCGCGACAGGCGCGAGCACGCTGTTTGCGATTGCGCTGCTCGCCAGCGGGCAGAACTCCTCGATCACCGGAACGCTGGCCGGGCAGGTGGTGATGGAGGGCTTCATTCACCTCAAGCTCTCGCCCTGGCTGCGCCGCCTTATCACCCGCTCGCTGGCCATTATTCCGACCATCATCGTGGTGGCGGTCACGGGCGAACAGGGGACCGAAAAGCTGTTGATCCTCAGCCAGGTCATTCTCTCGCTGCAACTGAGCTTTGCCGTGGTGCCGCTGGTGATGTTTACCGGCAGCCGGAAGAAGATGGGCGAGTTTGTGAATGGCCGCTGGCTGCAAGGCCTTGCCTGGTTCACCGCCGTGCTCATCGCGGGCCTCAACGGCTGGCTGCTGGTGCTGATGGCGCGGTAAGCCACAGTTCTGAGATCAGAGAGTCTGCGGTTTTCTCAGGTTATACTTCCATCGCATTGGACATGTTGTTATACTCGTGCCGAGTTGTTCGCCTGAAGCCTGAATTCTATGATCCCTGACAATCTGGATTGTGCCGAATGTTCGGCCGGAGCCCGGCGTGGTGCGGCTCGATGGCTCCCTGTGCCCCGCCGCTGGTTGATGTGGATCAGCCTCGGCCTGTTTCTGCGCTTGCTCTTCATCGTCTTCCCCCGTCCCGTTGACGACGATACATGGGATTACCTCGAACTCGGGCGGAATCTGTTACAACACGGCATCTACGGCATGGGTGTGGCGCCCAACATCTCCCAAAGTCTTTTCCGGCTGCCTGGGTATCCGTTGTTTCTGGCTACGTGCGAGGCGATCTTTGGGCATCTGTTGCATGGCGCCTGGTTCAACGCCGTCTTTGTCATTCAAGCTTTCGCTGATTTAGCGGCGGGTGTGCTTTTAGCTGCTTTCGCGAGGCGCGATCTTTCGCCGCGCGCTGCTGAAATCACTCTTGCGCTTGCCATGCTCTGCCCCTTCACAGCTGCCTATGCTGGCATCGCAATGACCGAATGCCTTTCGGTTTTTGCCGTGGCTCTCGCTTTATATGCGTCAAGCCGCGCCCTCGGCTCGGAGCTGCGCGGGGCGCGCGACTCGTGGGCTCTCTTGCTCGCCGGCCTGGCAGCAGCCTTGGGAATGTTGCTGAGACCGGACGGTGTTGTTCTTTTTGCTGTGCTCGCGGCGGGGCTCTTCGGCTACACGTTCCGGGTGCACGCCGCAAGAGCGGGCACGCGATCCGCTGTTCGACGTGCGGTGGTAGCTACGGGGTTTTTTTTGGCCGCGGCTCTCTTGCCGATGAGTCCGTGGACGATCCGAAACTGGACGGCCTTTCACGTCTTTCAGCCCCTTGCGCCACGCCATCTTGAAGATCCGGGGGAGCGCGCCAACCTGGGCTTTTATCGCTGGCTGCGAACGTGGTCTGAGGAGTATGTCACCACGGCGGATGTTTTCTGGGCCGTCGGAACCGATCCCATCGATTTCGACCATTTGCCGCCGCGGGCTATCGACTCACCCGAAGAGCGCGCGCAAACCTTGCAGCTTATCTCAGAATACAATCTCAAAAAATCAATCTCGGCCGAACTCGATCAGCGCTTCGCGGCGTTGGCTGAGGAGCGTATCCGCGCCAATCCCTTACGCTACTATATCGAGTTGCCGTTGGTCCGAGTGACGGACATGATTTTCCGCCCCAGGACAGAGGAGTTTTATCTCGATGTTTACTGGTGGCAGTGGAGCAACCATCCATCCCAGACCATGTGGGCAACTCTGCTGGGAGTTATCAATTTGTTTTACGTTGTCTGCGCGGTGTGGGCATTTGCCAGGGGACGCGTTCCCTGGGCGTGGATATTGGGTGGCTATTTGTTGCTGCGCTGTTTGCTTTTGGGCACCATGGAGAATCCGGAGCCGCGCTACACGATCATGTGTTTTCCGATTTTCATCATCGCTACGGCGGCCGCGCTTGGCAGAACCGTAGAGACGAAGACGATGACCGAGCCGCTGCAAACAGATTCTCGCGCGCTGGCGGACGAGTCGACATCATTCCATAGGCTCGTGCGCTAACATGGTTGCCATGCACGTTCTTTCGGCAGCCGAGATGCAAGCCTGCGACCGCCTGACTAGCGAAAGATTCGGAGTCCCGTCGCTCGATCTCATGCGGGCGGCCTCGGCAGCCGTGGCCAGCTTCGCGCGAAGGCATTTTCAGCAAGTGCGGCGGGTGACGGTGGTCTGCGGCCGCGGCAACAACGGCGGCGATGGGATGATGGCTGCGCGCCAGCTTGCCTCAGCCGGCCTCGAAGTGACCACTCTGCTGCTGGGCTCGCGCGATGGCCTGGCTGGCGACGCAGCCGTGGCCTGGCGCGAACTCACAAGCCCGGCGCATGGTCTTGTCCACATCGTCGAAACGCCGGAAGACCTGGCTCAGCATAATACTGCGCTCGAAACCGATTTGATCCTCGACGCCGTCGTGGGCACCGGCTTCAAGCCGCCGCTCAAAGGGCTGGCGCTGGCCGCACTCGAATGGATGAAGGCCAGTGCGGCTCCCATTCTCGCCGTTGACTTGCCCAGTGGATGGCCGGCGGATGATACCAGTTCGACTTTTGCAGGCCCGGTCTTTCCCGCCGATGCGGTGATTACTTTTACAGCTCCCAAGCCGGCGCATGTTTTTGGCCAGCTTACGCGGCATTGGTCGCAGCCCATTGTCGTTGCGCCGATCGGCTCTCCGGACGAGGCGATTGTCTCTGAACTGGGCCTGAGCTGGGCAGGGTCGGCGCTCTCGCTGACGCAAGTGCCTCGCGCAGCGACAGCGAACAAGGGCAACTTCGGGCACGTGCTGGTGGTCGGCGGCTCGGTGGGCAAGTCTGGTGCGCCCTCTATGACCGCGCTGGGCGCTCTGCGTGCCGGGGCTGGCCTGGTGACGGCAGCCGTTCCTGCTCCGGTGCTGCCGCTGGTGGCGTTTATCGCGCCCGAGCTGATGACCTGGCCGCTGGCTGCGACCGATACTGGCTCGATCTCCGCGGAAAACATGGTTCCGGTGGTGGCGGCCCTGACCTCGGGAAAGAGCGTGCTGGCTATCGGTCCCGGCCTGGGGCAAAGCCCGGAGACGATCAAATTCACCACAGGTCTGCTCTCCACGACCAAGATTCCAGCCGTGATCGACGCCGACGCGCTGAACATTCTGGCCGCCAAGCCGGTTCTGCTTTCCAAGCTGGCCAAGGGACGCACACTGGTGCTCACACCGCATCCCGGCGAGATGGGACGGTTGGCTGGACTCACAGCGAACGAGGTGCAGGACAACCGGCTTGACGTGGCGCGCAACTTTGCCCAGTTGAACGGTGTCACCCTGGTGCTCAAGGGTTGGCGAACGCTGATCGCACACCCTGATGGCCGCGTGGCCGTCAACACAACCGGCAATCCCGGCATGGCCAAGGGAGGCAGCGGCGATCTGCTCACAGGGATGATCGCGGGCCTGCTGGCGCAGTATCCTGGCGAGCCCGCGCGGGCGGTCGAAGCGGCTGTCTTTCTGCACGGATTGGCAGGCGATCTTGCCGTGCGCGCGGCCGATGAGCACACGCTGCTGGCCACCGATTACCTCGGGCAGCTTTCTCAGGCTTTTCACTTTCGCTCGGGAGGTCTGAACGGGTATCTTTGGTTGCAGGGGCTGCCGGCAGAGATGTGACCGGCCGCGACCACCGACGAGGAAGCCCGATGACCAACGCCGCCCCTCCCGCCGCCAGCCGGATGCATGAGTTCACCAGCAACAGCGGCGCCGACACCGTCGAAGTGGGGCGCAAACTGTCGCGTCTGCTCGTGCCGCCGCAATTGCTGATCTTGCGCGGCGACCTGGGCACCGGCAAGACCACGCTGGTGAAAGGCATCGCCCAGGCTCTTGACGCCGCCGATCCCGACGAGGTCACCAGTCCCACTTTTACCTTGCTGCACGAGTACCGTGGCGCGCGCGACGGCCAGCCGGTGAAGCTCTTTCACCTGGATGTGTATCGCCTGGAAGGCGAGCGCCAGTTGGAAACTCTCGGCCTTGACGAGTTACTAACTCCCGATGCGCTGGTTTTAGTGGAGTGGGGGGAGAAGTTCAAGAGTATCCGCAAAAAAGCTACCGGCGAGATTGCAATCACCTCGGCGGGCGGCGATGTTCGCAGGATTACTGTGACACTCAAAGAGTAACAACCAACAGAAAAGGGTGCCCGCCCGGTGAAAACTCCAGCTAACTCAGAACCCCATGATGTTATAGCCGCAATCTACATAGAGAATCTCGCCAGTAATAGCGCTGGATAAGCTGCTGGCTAAGAACAATGCCGCGCCGCCGACTTCCAACTGGTCCACGTTGCGGTGCAGGGGCGAGCGGTCGGCGTGCGATTTCATCATGTCGCTGAGATCGCCGACGCCGCGAGCCGCGAGAGTTTTGATGGGCCCGGCGGAGATGGCGTTCACGCGAATGTTTCTCGGTCCAAGGTTATGGGCCAGATAGCGCACCGTGGACTCAAGGCCGGCTTTTGCCACAGCCATCACGTTGTAGTTAGGGACGACTTTTTCGGCGGCATAGAAACTAAGAGTCATGATGCTGCCGCCCTCGGTCATCATTGGTGCGGCTCCGCGGGTCACGGCAATCAGCGAGTAGACGCTCACATCGAGGGCGATGCGGAAGCCTTCGCGGCTGGTGTTGATGAATTCGCCGCGCAGCTCGGCGGCGGGCGCGAATGCCACGGCGTGGACCAGGATGTCGAGCTTGCCGTACTTCTCTTTGAGGGCGGCAAAGAGGGCTTCGACTTCGCCATCATTCGACACGTCGCACTGGAAGCCGGTGGCGCCCGATAGTTCGGCGATGAGGCCCTCGGCCTCGAGCTTCATGCGTTCATTTTGATAACAGATGGCCAGGGTTGCGCCGGCCTCGTGCAGTTTCTGGGCGATGCCCCAGGCTATGGAACGCTTGTTCGCCAGCCCGAAGACTACGGCTGTCTTACCCGCCAGGTTGATCATGCTTGCTTTCGTCCTCCACGGTCTGCACTTTTGGGGAAGCGGACCGGCTAATTCATAGAATATCAGTGAATTTCACCCGCCAAGGTCTACAAGCTCGACCTTTCCGGTTGGCCGGCCGAGAAAACGGGAGCCGAGATGCTCGAATTTCTCCACCGAATCGGTGGCAAAACAGCGGAGGGCCTGCGCGGGCGGTTCCGATTCCTGCTCGCCGGGTAGCTGTGAGGCGCGGCCATTGAAGAGGCGGACGGCAGCTTCGGCGGCGGCTTCGGCCGAGTCGATGACTCTCATCCCGGCGGGCACGGCCTTCTCGATAAGAGGCCGCAGCAGCGGATAGTGGGTGCAGCCAAGTACCAGCGTGTCTGGATTCATGCCCTGAGCGGCTGCCTCGGCGTTCAGTTCGTCGAGATAGATGCGGATTACATCGGCGGTCACTTGATGTGAGGTCCAGCCCTCCTCGACCAGGGGAACCAGCAGCGGGCAGGCCATCTCCAGGGCCCGCAGTCCACGAGCCCGGCATGCGGCTGCGTAGGCGTGGCTCTCGACAGTAGCGGTTGTTGCGATGACCAGCACGTCGCCGGTGCGCGAGGCGGCGCGGGCCGCTTCAGCTCCCGGCTCGATGACGCCGAGTACGGGAACGGGCACAGCCTGCTCGATGGCGTCGAGGGCCAGGGCGCTGGCCGTGTTGCATGCGATCACGAGGAACTCGGCGCCTCGCTCGTTCACCAAAAACTGCGCGCTCTGGGCGGCGTAGCGGGCGATGGTCCGGCGGGATTTGGAGCCATAGGGCAGCCGGGCCGTATCGCCGATAAAAGCGAAGCGCGCGCGGGGCATTCGCGCGATCAGGGCCCGCAGCACGGTCAGGCCGCCAAAGCCGGAATCGAAGACGCCAATGGTGGGAGTCATAGTTCTCAAACCGCGGGTTTAGGAGGCGAGAAGAAAAAAGTCGTTAGACTTGAGGACAGCCAGCACAGATCCATGAAAACACTTCTGTCGTATGGATTGCGCGTCCCATTTCTCAAGAGAATTGAATTGAGGGCGCTATCGACAAGACGATAAACCTCCAGCATCCTTGGTACGGATGGCGTACGGTCGCGCCGGAGGGCATTGCAAAGCTCACGAAGAACGCCTTCTGGCGTGCCGTTGTGGATGTATGGGTCGGTTCCGTTCAGATCGCTCGCCGATCTCTGGAGTCGATAAGGTTCGGACTCGCAGACAAACAATGTGTGTTGGTCGGGGTTGAGAATCTGCCAAGTAATTGTCATGCCAAGTTCCAGGGGCATGTTGAAGCGTGGCGTTGACGAGGGTGAAGTGGTCAGTTCAACTCTCGAAAGATCGTGGATGGAATAGCGGCAGCTCTGAATGAGCTGGATGATTCTGTTCAGCCTACGGTCTCCGCCAGGAACTTCAGAGGCAAGATGAGGGACCAGACCGAGTTGAAAAAGCCCAACAATATAAGCGATGTAGAGGTTATGGAATTCGTCGTCGTAGGGAATATTCAACAAGACAGCGTTAGGGTCAGGCTGCGGAGGCACGCTTGCGCCTCTTTTCCGGTGCGATCGAGGTCACGGGTTCTTCTTCCAGCTTTGAAAGTCTAGCCTTAAACTCATCCACAAGTACCTGTAACTCTTTCTTGCGAGCCTTGGAGATGCGCAGATGCTTCACCATTTCTTCCTGGGTGGGCCACGGGGCCGTGATGTGCGCGACTGGGCGAGGCATGGCTGCTCCTTCTTTATCTTACTGCGAATTTGGCGGATTGAAAACAGGCTTTGAGAGATGCCGCAATTACGGATGAGGCGCTGCATCGGCGGCCAAGTAGGTGCGGGTGAGGTCGGCGTGGCCGGCGAGAGTGGCGCGGGGCTGGCCATCCACCAGAAATCGCACCTGGGTGACGCGAGGCAGGTTGGCGTGCAGGGTGCCGCAGATGGAGAGCACGGTCAGTGTCTCGGTTTCGATGCCGGAAGGGTGGTTAGCCGCAAAGCTGCCCGTCAGATTCACGACCGCCAGTTGCGGGCCGGTCTGCTGCTGCTCCTGCGATGGAGACGCATGGGGCTTGGCAGCTCCGATCTCGGGAGCAGGCAGGAAGAAGACCTGGAGCACCGAGGCTCCGCCGCCGGGAACGGGGTGGGTGGCATTGGGAGCGGCATAGAGATCCAGTAGTTTGCCAAGCACGGCACGCGCACGCGCTCCTGGGTCGGCGGACAGCGGCAAAGAGCGAACCTGGGTCAACAGGGAACCGTCGCTGTCGTTGGCCACCAGTAGAGTCGCTTCTTCGGCGGGGGCTACTTCAGGTGCGCTGGTGGGCGCCGAGTCCTGGCCCGCGATCATCCTCTGGTGGGCTCGTTCGCGCAGGTGCCATAGGGTCACGCCCATCAGGAGCGAGGTCAACAGCAAAATGCCGAAGAGCAATTGTTGATGGCGAGGAATCACGGCTGATGGCCCTCCGCGCGCCCGGCATCTGTTCGCCATTCAAGCAGCGCCGCGACCAGCGCCGAGGCTACTCGCGCCTGGTAGTCGGGATCGTCGAGCTCAGTGGCGACCTTTTTGTCCGAACCCAGTTCCGGCGCAATCTCGACGGCCACCGCCGGACAGGCCATGCTATCCAACGACGGCAGAGAGGTTCGGCCCAGGGTCACGCTCATGCCGGCCTGCAGCAGCGCGGAGTTCAAGACTCCCTCAAGGGCCAGCGAGCGAGTGACCCAGGCAGACTGCGCGGTCTTCCAGGGGGCGAAGCGGACGGGTTGAGCCGGGGTGAGCGAAGAGGCATACAGATGCACGCCCGAACCGGCCTCGGACGCATGCAGACTGATGCAGGCCTGGGCCTCGGAGCGGTTGGCAATCTCGGCTCGCTTATTTGGGTCTAGAGTCACATCGGACTCGCGAGTGGTCACCACTTGAATGCCGCGCGCCGCAAGCAGCGAGCGCAGCCGCACGCTCATCGCCAGGGTCAAGGTCTTTTCAAGCTGATTGTCATTGAGGTGTCCGCCCGTGTCGTTACCGCCGTGAGCGGCATCGAGCACCACCACAAACCGGGGCGGAGGGGCTGCCGGAGCCGGCGGGGCCTGCTGCGCGAGGGCCGGTTGTCCTGCCACGCCGCCTGCGACAAGAATCGCCAAACTCCAGTTACTCCAGCGCATAGATGGCCAAACCGCTCAGCAGCTTGGGGAAGAAGTCGGTGGATTTTTGCGGCATCACGTCGCCGGCAAAGGCCACTTCCTTCAGTTGTTCCATTGAAACGGGATTGGTAAGGAAGGTGAAATCGGCCTCGCTGCGACGAACCTGATCCACCGCCTCGCTTGCATCCCTCAGGTAGCGAAGATTGGTCTGTTCGCGCACCTTCTCGGCATCCAGGCCGAGCAGCCGGTCGAGCACAATCGAGTGCAGGCAGCTCAGGTCGAGCTGGCGCTGGCGTTCGGGCAGATTGGCCAGCGCGGCAGCCACCGCTTCGGGCTTGGCGCGCAGCAGGAAGGCTCCGGCGCGCGTCACGGCGACAAAGGCCGTCCCCTGTTGAGCAGTCAGCGTGTCGATGTAATTCAGCGCCTCTGCGGCTGGCAATGCCTCGACTGTGAAGAACTCTTTTGCCGCTTTCGTAAAGGCCACGGGATCGAAGCTATTCAAGCTATGGACCACGCGATGGGTGGGCAAGATCACCAGGCCGTCGGAGTCCATGTTGACGAAGGTCATCATCACCGCGGCCTCGGGATACGCAGGCTGGGGCAACTGGCTGGTGCTGAACTCGGTCTTCGCAGACGCGCTCGGCCCGTGTTCCTTTGAATAGTTCAGCGCCGTCTCGTACCTGTGGTGGCCGTCAGCGATGATCAGTTTCTTGTCGGCCATGGCGGTGGTCAGCAGGTTGATGACTGCCGGATCGCTGACCTTCCATAGGCGGTGCAGCACGCCGTATTCGTCGGTTACCTCGGCCTCGGCCGGGCCAGCGCCGTCATAGAGGACTTTTTCCACACTGCCGGCCGCGTCGGAGTAGAGCATGAAGATCTGTCCGAAGTGTGCGTGCGTGGCCTTCAGCAGGTTGAGCCGGTCGCCCTTGGGTTTACTGAGTGTCTGCTCATGGCGGAAGACCACCCGGTCGGCGTAATCGTGCACCTTGCCGAGGGCGATGAAGCCGCGCCGTTCTTTGACAATTTCGGTGCCGGGAACTTTGAACTGCTGGGAGTAGGCGAAGATCGCGGGCGACTTTTCCTGCGCCAGCACACCCTGCTGCTGCCAGGCTTTGAAGTCGCGTGCCGCGCGGGTGTAGACGCTCTCCCCGCCTTCGGCATCGAACAGTTCGGGTTTGCCGAGAATGATGCGCACCAGATTGTAGGGGCTGCGATCGTAATAAGCCTGCTGCATGGACGGAGTGATCTTGTCATAGGGCTGGGTGACCACGTCCTCCAGACGGACGGCAGAGGGATTGTAGCGCCAGGCGCGGAAAGGATAGATATGGGCCATACTGAGGGTCTTTCTCCCCGATTGATCGGTGGAATTTGCGCGCAAGAGCCCAATCCTGTTCAATCCGGGGCGGTTGCTCGCTTAGCGTTGATTGTATCCCAGTGGCGATGGAGCGATCTTGGCCGCGGCTTTTACGCGAATCGAGGATGTAATTACTTTGCGACAATATGATGACAGTCGAGCAACGCCAGCAGTCTATTATTCGTGCTACTATCGGCTTCAATCGTTGGTGATACGGGATGAAGATGCTTCCCTTTGTATGGAATAGCCCGAGCGGGCAGGGCAGTCGGCATCGGGTCCGAGGCCGGTTTCGGCTCCTCTGCCGTTTGTCGCTCTTGGGGTTGGCGGCGGCTATGCTGCTGGCGCCGATTCCGGGCCAGGACAACCCGCTCGACAAGCCGCACGTGCCCCCTCCATCGACCACAGCGCCGTCTACGGCAGAGCCCGCGGGAGCCGAGGCGCCGGCAGCAACCGGACCCGACGCCTTGAAGATCCACCCCGGCGCGCGGATCAGAATGAACGTGGACATGGTGCTGGTGCCGATCACCATCACCGATCCCATGAACCGTCTGGTCACCGGCCTCGAACAGGACGACTTCCAGGTCTTCGAGGGAAACGGCCAGCAGAGCATTGTCTCCTTTGCCGCTGAGGATGCCCCGGTTTCGATCGGCATCATCTTCGACCTCTCGGGGTCGATGAGCTCCAAGCTGATCCGCGCCCGGGAGTCGATTTTGCAATTCATCAAGACCGCCAATCCCCAGGACGAGTTCTTTGTCATCGGCTTCAACGACCGGCCCGAGCTGATCGAGGACTTCACCAGCTCGGTCGAGGACATCCAGGCCCGTCTGGCCACGGTGCAGAGCGGCCACCGCACAGCCCTGCTGGACGCGATCTACTATGGCCTGGTCAAGATGCGGGACGCGCGGCACGAGCGCAGGGCGCTGCTGGTTGTCTCAGACGGCGGCGACAACCGTTCCCGCTACACCGAGGGCGAGGTGCGCTCGCAGGTGCGCGAGGCCGATGTGGAGATCTATTCGATTGGCCTCTTCGATCCCTATGCTTCCACTCCCGAAGAGCGAACTGGCCCGCAACTGCTCAACGATGTGAGCGAGGAGACCGGCGGACGCCTCTTCCGCGTCGATGACATTGCAGAGATGAGCGACATCGCCGAGAAGATCTCTACCGAGCTGCGCAACCAATATGTCATCGGCTACCGGCCCAAGAATCTGACTCACGACGGCAAATGGCGTAAAGTGAAGGTGAAGGTCACTCCTCCACCGGGGTTGCCTCCGCTGACCGTCCATGCACGTACCGGCTACTATGCGCCCATGCACTAACGCGGCTCTCGCGCTTATACTTGCCGGAGCGGCCATCGCCTTGCCTGCTCAACAATTGCCGGCCCCGGCTCAGCCGCCTGCCCCGGCGCCGTCGGTTCAAGCGCCGTCGCTCACCGTGGACCGCGATCCGGTGCGCTCGCCGGATGCCGAAGCGCCTGCGCCGCCGCCCTCGATGCATAAAGAGAGTGGGGGCTTCGTTCTCCATGCCGACGTTGAAGAGGTGGTGCTGAACTGCACGGTGCTCGAAGGCAACCGGCTGGTTCCAGACCTCACAAAGGAAGATTTTTCGGTCTCAGAGGACGGCGTTCAGCAGAAGCTCATCAGCTTCCAGCACACCGATCTTCCCGTCTCCATCGCCATGGTGGTGGACAACTCCGGCTCCATGAGCCGCAAGCGGCCCTCGGTGAACAAGAGCGCTTTGGACCTGATCCAGGCCTCGAACCCGCAGGATGAGGCCTTCGTGGTCAACTTCTCCGACGAGGCCTTCATCGACCAGGAGTTTACCTCCGACGTCAACAAGCTGCGCGACGGCCTGGGGCACATCGAGTCCCGAGGAGGAACGGCTCTCTACGACGCCGTGGTGGCTTCGGCAGACAAGCTGGTGGCCGATGCAAAACGCCCCAAGCAGGTGCTGATTCTGATCACCGACGGCGAAGACAACGCGTCGACGCTGAATCTGGAACAGACCATCCGCCGCGTGCAGCAGCTCTCCGGGCCGGTCATTTATTCGATCGGGTTGTTATTTGGCGACGAGATGAGCCGCGCCGAGGTGCGCCACGCTCACCGCGCTCTGGAAATGCTCTCCACCGAGACCGGAGGCATGGCCTTTTTTCCGAAGAATATCGAGCAGATCGACCAGATTGCCGCCGAGGTGGCTCGCGATATTCGCAATCAATATACGCTGGGCTACCACTCCACCAAGCCCACCACGCAGCCGGGCTTCCGCCAAGTCGCAGTGACTGCCGAAGACAAAGGCCACGGCAAGCTCACCGTTCGCACCCGCACCGGCTATTATCCGGTGGTGCGGGGCGCGAAGAAACCCTCCGCACAGGCGCAGAATTAGAGATTCTCGTCCTTACCGTCTTTTGCAGGTTTGTTTTTTTGAGACCCGAATCCGTAACGGACGAGTGCCCGTCTGCACTATTTCAAAGCTGCCGTTTGATGAAACCCGTTGACCAAGCGGGCTCATGACGTTATCTTGGTAGCCTCTGCACGGCCTTTTTCCATATTTCTCAACTACTGCCGGAGGAAGCGATGCGAAGGTTGCAGATCGTCAGATGGGCGCCCGTGTGGCTGGCATGTCTTGCGGCAACGGCGCAAGCACAGCTCAGTCAAGCACAGCTCAGTATTGTCAAAAGCAAGCCGGCCATCTTGCGCAATGGCGCCGGAGCGGCGCGGTTTGTGCTGTCGAACGCCGGGAAAACAGCTCTTCCTCTCAGCCTGAATGCCGGGACGTTTCTCGACGAGACTTCGCAGGCCAAACTGCCCGCGCCCAGAGTCACCTTCGCGCTGGAAGCCGGCGGCGGGGATCTGCCGGCACAGATCGGGCCGGGACAATCGCTGCAGATTGTGGCCAGCGTCAGCAATATGGCCAGCTCCACCGCCGCCTCTGCCAAGCTCTTTAACCAATTGGACGAGATCGGTGAGTTGAACGCGGTGGCAGTGGATGTTCCGCTGAATATCACGCTCGAAGGCAATGGAACCCCGGAGAAGCCGCTCAAGTTCGCCTACGGGCGGACCGTGGCCGTCACGCTCAAGAATGGCGGGACAGAATTCTTCAGTCTCGATTGGCGATTTCAGCTCGGCGGCACCGTTGTCGCATCTGGAAGCATCGAGAAAAACACCGGAATCATTCTGACGCCGAATGGCCTCACGCGTATTCTTCTCTCGCCGCCCAAGGAGGTCTATTCCTGGAAGGACTTTGTTCGGCCCACAGAGCGCAACGGCCTCTTGCTTGTGACTCAACACGGCCCTCATGGCGTCTCCAACGACCTGCTCCCGGTTCAATCCATTCCCGTGAATCTCACCATGATGCGAATGGGCCCGGACCAGACGGAGGTGCTCTTTGCCATTTACGTCATGGTGTTCCTGCTGATTGGCGGGCTGCTGTCGCTTCTCGGCAGTTCAGTATTGCCAAGCGTATTGAGGAAGATCGCCCTGCACCGGCAGATCAGCGATCTGGCCGACCGCACCAGCAGCGTGAGCGCTCGCGTGGATTCCTATCTGCGCGTTCTGCTGCGCCTGGAGCGGGCCAAGATCGGAGTCGCGCTCGATGAAGTGGGACCCTTGTCGCTCTCCTCGGCGGAGAGATTCGAGGACGTGGCCGTGTCGATCGACCGGTTGGCCAAACGGCTCACGGTCGCCGAGCGGCTGGATGAGCTGCGGCGCAGGTTTCAGGATGCCTCCGCCACCGCCCCGCCCTCGATCACGGACGATATCGACAGAACACTTCAGGCGGCCTCGAATCAGCTGCATTCGTTTTCGCTGCCCGACGAAGACGTGAATGCCGCTAATGTCTTTCTGAGCAAGGCCGAGGCATCGCTGGCGTTGTTGGATGACAGCGGGGCGCAGGCTAAATTGATCGCGGCCAACTTCAAGCAGTTGAAGGACCGGCTTACGCCCTTTCCTGAGGCGCTTTACGACGATCTAAAGCAGGCGCTGCCGGGGATCTTTGCCTTTCTTGATTTTCAGTTCGACGATCCGGCGAACATTGTCCGCCCCATGTTCTTTGCCATCGATCACGCCATCGCCGCCATTCATGCGGCTTTGGACTATACCATGGTCAGGGTTGCCATTCCGGTTGTAACCCCATCGATCAGCGGAGACCCCGGAAAGAACTCTCGAGACCGCCTGCTGGAGCACGAGCCGGAACTGATCAAACTGCTTGGCACCCTCTCGTGGAAGTCGCTGCGCGCGGCCACCACGCTGGTGCAGGAGATGCGCGAGGACATCTACGAGAGCGACGTGCTGGCGGAGATCGGCAAGCAGAGGGCAGATGGCGAGAGGCGGGTGCGCGTGGAGTTCGACACGCAGAAGGCGCGGCCTTACCTCCCGGTTTATTTTTCGATCGACTTTGACGATCCCCGATTCTGCGGAGCGGCGGCGCTCAGCAAGCTGGCGTTCAGGTGGAGTTTCCCCGGCGATCTGACTGAGGAAGGCGCCAGGGTCTGCCACTACTTTCTGGGAGATGAGCCGCTGGAAAACGAGTCTGAGGCAAACGGGCCGGAACACAAGAAATCCCGGAAGAAAAAGTTCCGGCAGAGCAATGGGCGGAAGGTCAAGATTGTCGTCTCCGTGCAAAGCCATCGAGACCTGGAGGCCGCGGATACGATCGAGGGTGTTCTGGAGATTCAGCCGCCCAAGCCGCGCCAGGCGACGCGTGCATTTGCTGAAGGGGTACGCTTCCTGATCGCATTCGGCGTGGCCCTGGCGGGGTTGGAAGCCGGCGCATTGGATCAGCTTGGGAAGCTCGATTTCTTCCCGGCAACCTTGGCGGTCGTGGCGTTGGGCTTCGGCGCGGACTCGGTCAAGAACCTCTTAACCCAAACCCCGAAGAAAAACGGATCAACTGCGTAATGGTGTCGTTTCCGGTTAGATGGCCGGTCCCCCAAAATGGCGAGCCGAAAATGCACCCCGGTTAACCAATTAATTACATGCAAGGTGAGCCACTTGCAAAATACCCTGTGCGCTGTGATTTGTTGGCGGAGAGATTGAACGGAGATAGGTGGGATCGATCGAGTAGTGGTGGGGATCGCGGGCTTTAGAATTGGGTTACG
>JBEKOA010000042.1:0-30333 GCA_049522255.1 Occallatibacter sp. | reverse complement strand
GGCAGTGTGGGCCGGAGTGATTTCATAAATCGGAAGTGCACCAGCCAGAACGGACAGATGAAAGTGAAACGCCCGGATGTTCTTGTTCGGAGACCGGGCCGCCTGCAGAATCGGCCCCAGAAAAAGGGCGCGGCTGCTCCCTCGGCGCCCGACCACTGCGGCTTGCTTATCCCGCTCGCTCCGTTTACCGTGGTTAGCATATAGCTCCCACAGGTGACGCCGTGTCTTGTTTCTCCTTCCGCTCCCATCTTGCTTGCTTGATTTGTGCTCTATGCACATTGCTTTCAGTGAATCTATGCCCGGCGCAGCAGCCGGTCGAGCCCTGGAAGGCGCCGCATTTTTCCGTCGACCCGAAGGCGCTTTACGAGGCAGCCTCGGCGGTGCCCGCACCGGAGGGCGCGATTGCAACCATACTCGACGACGATCAGAGCTACGCCTTCGATGAAGATGGGCGCAGTGTGCATGTGGCGCACTTCGTCTACAAGGTGCTCAACCAAAAGGGCGCGGAGGGATGGGACTATCTTTCGGTGGGTTGGGAGCCTTGGCATGAAGCACGGCCGGCAATCAGGGTGCGGGTCATTGCGCCGGACTTCTCAGTGCATACGCTCGACCCGAGCACGATCACCGAGGAGCCGGCTCGAGGGGGCGACTACAAGACATACAGTGACGGCAAAATCCTGCGCGCGCCCTTCCCGGCCATTGCTCCCGGCGTGGTTGTCGAGGAGGAGTTCATCGAACGCGAAACGCAGCCTTTCTTCGCCGCGGGCCGGGTTGGCCGGACCACCTTTGGCCACGAGCAGGTTCCGGTTGCGCATAGCAGCGTCGTCTTCGATGCTCCGGCCACTCTGCCGCTGCGCTTTGAAACATTGCTGCTGCCTGACTTGAAGCCCGTGCGTGCGGAGTCCAACGGGCGCCTGACCGTAACGTTTGAGCTGGGACCGATGGAGGGGATTGAGCCCCGCGAGCCTTATCTTCCACCCGATGTGGCGCACTTCCCCGAAATTGATTTCTCCACCGGCGCATCGTGGCATGCGATGGCGGCGGATTATTCCGAGATTGTGGACAGCCGTGCCGATCCCGCAGTGGTGCAGGAGATCGTCGACAAGCTGATTGCCGGCAAGGCGGGAGTTGCAGAGAAGGAAAGCGCCATCCTGGATTACCTTGACCGCGAGGTTCGCTACACGGGCATCGAATTCGGCGAAGCGGCCCTTGTACCCCACGAGTTGTCTGACACGTTGAGCAAGAAGTATGGCGACTGCAAGGATAAGGCCACGCTGCTGGCAACGATGCTGCGAGCGGCAGGCATCCCGGCGTATGTCGCGCTGCTCAATGCCGGCTCGCGGATGGACGTGCCCGCCGACCTGCCGGGCATGGGAATCTTCGATCATGCAATCGTCTATGTGCCGGGGAATCCAAAACACAAAGAGTCTGCGCTCTGGATCGACGCCACCGACCGCTACGGACGCCTGGGGCAGTTGCCGATTGACGATCAAGGCAGGCTGGCGCTGATTGCGCGGCCTGAGACGACGGCTCTCGTGAAGACGCCCGAGTCCACCTCAAAGGACAACGTGGTGCTGGAGACTCGAGAACTGGCGCTGGGCGAGAATGGTCCGGCAACGGTGACAGAGAAGAGCCAGCCCAAAGGGGTCTTCGAGTCGCACTACCGCGCCGACTTTGCCGACAAGCCCGATCAGCAGGCGAGGGAGGGCCTGACCAATTACGTGAAGGGACAGTATGTGGCCGAGAAACTCACAGATGTTGAGCGCACCGATCCGGCCGATCTGTCTCGGCAATTCGAGCTGACTCTGGTTTGCGAGAAGGCCAAGCGCGGCTATACGGATCTTGACAGCGCAGTGGCTGCGATTCGCATGGACGCCATCTTCCAGCGGCTACCGGACGAGCTGAGACGCAGAGAAGACGCGGACGAGAAGAAAAAGATGGACGGCGAGGATAAGCCAAAGAAGCCGCGCACCGCCGACTGGTGGCTCAACGAGCCCTCCAGCGTCGAGTGGAAGTACAGAATCATTCCGCCAGACGGGTTTGTGCCTAAAGAACTGCCCAAAAACGCGACGATTCCGGTGGGTCCGGCGCTATTGACCGAGGAGTTCAATACGGAAAGAGACGGCGCGGTGGCTGCAAACTTCGTCTTCGACTCCGTAAAACGCCGCTATACCGTCGCTGAGGCAGAGGAGTTGCGCAACAAAGTGGCGGAGCTTATTTCCGGCTCAGCGATTCTGGTCAACTTCGAACCTCGAGGCGAAGTACTCTTGCGCGAAGGCAAGGTGCGCGAGGCTTTGGCGGAGTATCGCAGCCTGGTCGCGTTGCATCCCAATGAGGCGGTTCACCATTTGCAGGTGGCCGAGGTACTGCTTGAGGCGGGGATGGGCGAAGCGGCGCGAGCCGAGGCGCGCCTCGCCGTGAAGCTGGACCGGAACTCCGCGCTGGCCGAAAAAACCCTGGCACAGATTCTCAAGCACGACCTGGTTGGCCGCAGCCTGCGTCCTGGCAGCGATTGGGCCGGAGCCGCCGAGGCCTATCGAGACGCCATCAAGCTGGACCCGGACGACCAAAGCACACAAGGCGACCTCGCCATTCTGCTCGAGTATGACGCGGCAGGGCTGCGCGACAGCGGCAAAGCGAAGATGAAAGAGGCGGTTGCGGAGTATCAGAAGCTGGGTCAGCAGAAGCTGACGGAGCTCGGCATCGCGAACAACCTGGCCTTTGCCCTCTTTTACGCAGGTGATCCGGATGGAGCCATCAAGGCTGCGCAAAGCCTGAATCCACAGCCAGCCGGTCTGCTCGCGGCCTGCGAAGCGGTATTGCACGGAGGCAAGGCGGGATTGGCCGAGGCCAACAAGCGATCCAGCGACGACTCGACATTCAAGCAAAACGCGCGCACAGCCGGTGCGATGCTGATGAATATCCGGCAATATCCTCTGGCCGCCGATTTCCTTGAGGCCGGCGCGGCTGGCGATAACGCCGCCCAGACGATGGGTCTGGCCTCGGTGCTGCGTAACGCACAGCGCCACGAGGAGATCCAATTTGCCAACACACCCGCGGGCCTGGTCAAGCGCGCCTTCCTGCTCACCATGGACCCGAAGGTGACAGAAGCCGACCTGGAGGCGATCTCCAGCCGTAATGCGTTGGCGGTAATGAAAAACGAGGATGCCGAAGAGAAGAAGCGAGCTCTCGATTCCGGAAAAAAGATGAATAGCTGGCTGGCCCGCGACGACAGCTCGCTCGACGTAGAGGTCGATATCAGGATGCAGGAGGCTGATCCCAAAGGCGAAGGCAACGACGACATCGGCTATCGCGAGCGGGTGCAGATTCCCAACGGCATCAGCACCACCCTCTTTGTGGTGAAGGAGGACGGCCAATACAAGCTGCTCGACAGCGAAGAACAGCCGAATGCAATCGCTCTTGAGATGCTGGACCGGATCAAGGCCGGCGATCTGAAAGGCGCCAAGGCCCTGCTCGACTGGCTGCGCGAAGACACTCATCTCGAAGGCGGAGACGATCCTCTGGGTGGCGCTACCTTTCCTCGCTTCTGGATCAAGGGACAAGCCGCCGACGCGCGCAAGATGAAGCTGGCCGCCGCCGCCATTCTCGCAGGAACAAAGCCCACCGCGGCCCAGGGCGTTGCTCTGCTCGAAGAGGCCTTGAAAGATGCGGCGAGTGATCGAGAGCGCACCAACATTCAACTCGCGCTGGTCGACGGTTACGCAGTGCAGGATAACTTCGCCAGGCAACTGGAGGTCTCTTCGGCGCTGCTCAAGCAGGAACCGGAATCGCGGCGCGCCTTCATATTCAACGCGCAGGCGCTGATGGGGCTGGGCCGCTACGACCAGGCCATCGCGCTGGCCGACGAGCGGCTCAAGTTGCTGGAGGCAGACCAGGACGCCCTCTCGATGAAGATGAGGATTGAAGCTGACCGCGGCAACTTTACGGCCGCACGCGGCTGGGCGCAGAAGCTGATCGATCAGGGCAAGGAGGACGCGAGCCTCTTGAACTCTTCAGCATGGTTTGCGCTCTTTACCGGCAAGGTGGATCAGGCCGACATCGATATGTCGATCAAATCGACACAACTGGCCAAGGACAATGCGTCGATTCTGCATACACTGGCCTGCCTCTATGCCGAGGCAGGCAAGACCAAGGAAGCTCACGATCTGCTGCTGCGCGGCATGGACGATCTGAATCTTGACGAACCGGACGACAACTATTGGTACGCCTTCGGCCGCATCGCCGAGCAGTATGGCGAGCGCGAAATCGCCATTGCAGACTATCGAAAACTGGAGAAGCCGAAGGAAGTCCTAGCCATCCCCACCTCGACCTACCGGCTGGCCCAGACGCGGCTCAAGGCGATGAACGCCGATGGAGACACGGCCGGCAAATAGACACGGGAATCGGGTGCCCCAGGTCCCTCGCCTTTGGGGACCTGGGATGACTCAGGCCCCAACCGTTCTTCTCCGCATAACGCAGAGGTTCTGGTGGCTGAATTCCCCGCCGGATCGCGGTCCATCCCGGTTCGAACTCCAATCACAAGATGCCGAGGGAGAACGAATAGAGCGGCTGCATCCGTTCCCAGGTCCCCGAAAGCGAGCGACCTGGGGCACCCACTCATGACGGACGAACTCCCACACTGGCACCTTGAGCCCGCCGGCGTGCCGCTCCGCCGTCGCACTACGGATAAATGCGATGCAGCGTCCGCGCAAAGGGTATCGTCTCGCGCACATGGTCCAGCCCGCAGATCCACGCGACCGCGCGTTCGATGCCCATGCCAAAGCCCGAGTGGGGCACGCTGCCGTAGCGGCGAAGGTCCAGATACCACTGAAAGGCTTCCTTGGGCAGGTTGTGCTCCTCGATGCGCGCGTTGAGTAACTCATAACTTGAAACACGCTGTGAGCCGCCAATAATCTCTCCATAACCCTCCGGCGCGAGCACATCCACGCAGAGCGCATAGCGGGAGTCGGCGGGATCGGGCTCCATATAGAAAGCCTTTACGTTAGCCGGGTAGCGATGGACCATCACGGGCCTATCGTACTGACTGCTAAGCCAGGTCTCGTCCGGCGAGCCGAAGTCGTTTCCATATTCAAAAGGTGCTTCGAGGTGTCCGTCTTTGTGAGCCTGGTTGAGCATCTCGGCAGCCTCGTCGTAGCGAAGGCGCGGGAAGGGCGGAACGATGGCTTGCAATTTTGCCGGTTCGCGGCCGATGACCACTAACTCCGAAGCACGGTTCTTCACGACAGATTGGACGATGTGGGAGAGAAAGTTCTCGGCTAACTCGAGCAGGCCGTCGAGATCCATGAACGCAACCTCAGGCTCGATCATCCAAAACTCGGTGAGATGGCGGCGGGTCTTCGATTTCTCCGCGCGGAAGGTCGGCCCAAAACTATAGACCTTGCCCAGCGCCAGTGCCGTTGACTCAATGTATAACTGGCCGGATTGAGTTAGATAGGCCGGATCGCCAAAGTAATCGACAGGAAAAAGCGTCGAGGTCCCTTCGCAGGCCGCCGGCGTAAGGATAGGCGGGTCGGTGCGAATGAAGCCGTTCGAATCAAAATACTCCGCCGCCGCGCGCATAATCTCAGCCCGAATCCGCAGGATGGCCGACTGGCGCGGCGAGCGAACCCAGAGATGCCGGTGTTCCATCAGGAAGTCGACTCCGTGCTCCTTGAGTGTGATCGGGTAAGGGTCGGACTCGGGGACCCTTTGAACGACTTGGAGGCATTCAACGTCGAGTTCATAGCCTCCCGGCGCCCGCTTGTCGGCGCGGACTTTGCCGGTGACAATGACGCTTGACTCCTGCGTGAGCCCCTTGAGGGCTTCAAAGACCTCAGCCGGAACGCTCTTGATGTGGGCCACACCCTGGATCGTGCCGGTGCCGTCGCGAAAGATGGGGAAGAGGAGCTTGCCGCTCTCGCGCAGGTTGTAGAGCCACCCGCGGAGGATGACGGACTGGCCTTCATACCGGCCAAGGGTAGCAATTGTGGCCACCTGCGGCACCTGCGGTGCGGCAGACGCCGCTGGCGCGGCCAGAGTGTTCGGATCTTCAGGCATTTGATACCTCGGCGGCCGGTGCGGCCGGAGACTCTAGGATAGCGCGGGTGGCGAATCCCAGATGGCTGCAAGACTTGGGAATTGCAGCCGCAATCCCGATTTAGTAGGATAAGAATTGTTTTTGATGTGCGCAACAATTCCCCCGAAACGTTCGACTTGCGCGCTGGCGGAGGGTCGGATGAGCGAGTTGATGATGGTGCAGAGCGAAGAGACGCAAAAATCGCAAGTGGACACAGAGACCACAGAGCGCTTCATTGCCGAGAAGCATCTCGGCGAGCGGATCAGGCGGCTGCGGTTGAAGAAATCGATGGGCCTGGTAGAGCTGGGTAAGCACACAGGGCTTTCGGCCAGCTTTTTATCCCAGTTGGAAACCGGTCGTGTGGTGCCTACGCTCAGGAACCTGGCGCGCATCGCCATGGTCTTTTCCAAGGACCTTTCCTATTTCTTCGAGAGCGATCCGCAGGCGGTCTTTCGCGTTCACCGGCGCAAGGAGCGTGTGCGAATGCCGCAGACCGGTGTGGAGTCGCCTACATACTTCTTCGAGAGCCTGGGCTACCTTGTCCCGGATCGGGACATGGACCCTTACTTTGCAGAGTTTCAGCCTCTGACCGGGGAGATGGAACCCAAGGCGCACATGCATCCGGGCTTCGAATTCCTCTACTTGTTGGAGGGAGATCTGGAGCTTCATCACGGCGACCAGACCTGCACGCTTGAGGCGGGCGATGCGGCGTACTTCGACGCCTCGACGCCGCACTCCTACCGCTGCGTGGGGAAGAAGCCGGCCGGAGCAATCATTGTGACCATGCATCAGCCGCCGGCGGCCATGTCAGCCATTCAGCGGCCTGCAACTCCTGCTGCCAAGCCCCCGAGCGAAAGCGCCAAAGTCAGTTAGCGAGCCCAATCTTCATACCAAAGCCGGGAAACGAGTAAAGCAGCAACGAGCCCGTATTGCGGTTCGTGAGTTGGGTGTCCGCCTGATCGCAATGAGACTGCGAACGATTGACAGATGCCGGGGCGGTGGATTTGCAATACTCGTTTTTATTTCTTAAGGATAAACTGCTTCTGACGAGGTGGCTTCGTGCAAGGCAAAGTAAGTACACGCAAGCGGACGGGCGACAAAGTGGATCGGAACGGTCTTCCCAAGGATACGATTGACGAAGGAAAAACAGGACAGGCGCATGAAGAAGGAAGAAGGGAAGCGGTCGTCAGCCATCCGCTCGTGATCGATAGTGGCTGCCCGCTCGTGATCGATAGTGAGGGAAGTGCAAGACAAACGCATGAAGGAAGAAGAAGACAAGTAACTAAAGTACGGAAGAAGACAAGTCAAGTAAAGAGAGAAGAAAACATAAGCATAGATAAACGGCCCGATGTTAGAGATTTCATCGAGCGCGTGATAATATCTGTCGCGTCCTGGGCGCTCGCTCTCTATGTTGTTTGGTTTTCCTTCCTTCCGAAGCGTTCCATGTTCATATTCGCTCCGATTGGGATCGCGATTTACATTGGATTCGAGATCGCCAAAAGAAGAGCCTGGAAGAATAACGAGAAGAGGCGGAGGAAAGGCAAGCGATATAAGTTCATGGATGTTGAGCACCAAAGCTGGTGGATTACGATTCTAGCGATGATCTCGATGATTGGAGGGATACTCGTCCTTGTGATGCTATTTATAACCCAACTCCTCACGCATTATTGGTACATAGCAATTCCAGTCGCTCTCTTGACGTTTGCGGGCACAATCTTCTCGCCGGAGAGAGCGGGAAAGATTCTCGAGGACTTCACGCCATAGTCTGGCCATGCAGAGGATCGCTGTGGCCCGCTAAGATAGATCCAGTGTAGAAAATCCATGCCCCTGCTCGATCCGATCCCGTCGCCTGTGTTGGACGCCGACTTTGCCGCTCTCGAGTGGGAGCCGTTGCTCGGCTTGGTGGCAGGCTTTGCCGCATCGCCCGTGGGCCGCGACGCAATTCTGTCGCTGCGGCCATCGATCGACGAAGAGTGGATCGCGCGCCAGCATCAACTGACCGGTGAGGTAAGGCTCCTGCTCACTGAGCAGATCTCCATTCCCGTCGGCGGCCTCTTTGACCCCACGCAGCACGCTGCCAAGGCGCAGATTCCTGGCGCGGCGCTTGAGGCGAACGAACTCCAGGCCGTGGCGCGGCTGGCCAACGATGTGGCCTCGTGGCAATCGCTGCTGCAAATGCCTCCGGCGCGTCTGGTAGGCAAGCTGCCGGGGCTTTCCGCTCTCTCTGGCGCACTTACCGGCAGCCTGCGTCCGCTGGCCGAGTCCATCGAACGCACCATCCAGCCCGATGGTTCGCTGGCCGACAACGCCTCGCCTGCGCTGGGCCGGATCCGCCGCGAGCAGGAGCGCCAGCAAAGACTCATCGAGGAGAGCCTGCGCGCGGCCTTGCGCAAGCTCTCCGCCGACGGAGCCACCCAGGAAGACCTCATCACCATTCGCGGCGAACGCTTCGTGATTCCTGTCCGCGCAGAGTTGAAGCGGCGCATCAGTGGCGTGGTTCACGGAGCAAGTTCCTCTGGCCAGACTGTCTATGTCGAACCGCTGGAGACCATCGAACAGAACAACGAACTGGTCCGTCTCATCGAAGAAGAGCAGGCCGAGATTCATCGCATCTTCGTCGCGCTCACGCGCCAGGTCGGCGGCTACTCTCAGGCTCTCGTTGAGGGCGCGCGTGTGCTGGCGCTGGTCGATAGTTTGCAAGCGAGAGCCCGCTTTGCCCGCGACTACGATTGCGTCGCCCCGGCGATCGTGCCCGATCTGCTGCGTCTCGAAGCCGCCCGCCACCCTCTTCTCGAGCGCCACTTCCGCGCAACCGGCAGCCGTCCTAACACAGGCGTTGTCCCGCTCACATTGGAGCTAACCGCCGCGAGCCGCCAGCTCATCATCAGCGGCCCCAATACCGGCGGCAAGACGGTCACGCTCAAGACAACAGCTCTGTTGGCCATGATGGCCCAGGCCGGCCTGCCAGTTCCAGCCACAGCAGCCAGCTTTCCCGTCTTCACCGCATTTCTGGCCGACATCGGCGATGCGCAATCGATTGAGGCCGAGCTCTCCACTTTTTCGGCGCACATTAAAAACCTTGACCGCCTCTCGCGGTTGGCCGGCGACAAATCTCTGGTGTTGCTTGACGAGCTTGGCTCCGCCACAGATCCCGAAGAAGGCTCGGCCCTGGCCGTTGCGATTGCCAGCTACTTTTTGACGGCAGGCGCGTGGTCGCTTATCTCTACGCACCACACCTCGCTCAAGGTCTACGCGGCCAATACACCCGGAGTGCTGAACGCCGCAGCCGGCGTTGATGAAGTGACGCTCGCGCCCAATTATCAACTGCGCCTCGGCGTTCCCGGCGCGTCGGCTGGAATACAGACCGCCGAGCGGCTGGGCCTGAACGCCGCCATCATTACCGCCGCGCGTGAGCGCCTCAGCTCGCAGCAGGTAGACATCGCCCGCTTCCTCGACCGCATGCACGCCGAGCTCACCCAGCTCGAAGAGGATCGCAAGGCCGCCCGCACCGAGCAGTACGCGCTCAACCAGGAACGCGCAAAGCTGGCGCGCGAGGGCGATATTGAATTGCGCAACCGAACCAGGGAACTCGAATCCAAGCTGGCATCGCTGCTCAAGGACTTCGAGTTTCAAATGCGCGAAACCGTGCGCGCTATCGAAGATCGCGTCGGCCAGCAAAAACTCTCCAAGGAAGCAGAACGCCGCATTCTCCGCCTGCGCCGCGAGTTCCAGGAGAGCTTCAACCAGACCGTCGTTGCCCACCGCACAGGCGCGGATGTGAACGACATCAACGCCCAGCCGCACCTCTTGAAGCACATTGCCGTTGGCGATCAGGTGCGCCTCAAGTCGATGAACAAGATCGCCATTGTGCAACGCGAGATTGAGAAAGACCTCTTTGAAGTTGCCCTCGGCCCCATCAAAATGCGCGTCAAGCGCGACGAGCTCTGCGAGCCGCAGCCCGTCGGCGACTCCCCGGCGATCCAAAAACCAGATCCCTTAGCCGCAGCCCGCAAGCAGAAGAACGTCCACGTCACCGTGACCAACGCCAACACAGACGAGATGCGCATGGAGATCAACCTCATCGGCCGCACCGTCGACGAGGCCACAGGTGAACTCGAAAAGTATCTCGACCACGCTTTCTTGGCCGGCCTGCCACGCGTCCGCATCATCCACGGCCACGGCGCAGGCGTCCTCCGTCGCGGCGTCCGCGAATTCCTCAAAGGCCATCCCCACGTGGCCACGATAGCCGAAGCCCCACAAAACGAGGGTGGCCAGGGAGCGACGCTGGTCGAGCTAAGGCAGTAACTCACATTTCTCAAGTACAATCGGAGCCATGAGTTTTCCCGTGACACGCATGCGCCGCCTTCGCCGCACAGAGTCTCTCCGTGCTTTGGTCCGCGAGACCGCCGTCACTCCCGGCGACCTGATCTACCCGCTCTTCCTCTGTCCCGGCAAGGGCGTGCGCCGCGAGATCAGCTCCATGCCCGGCGTCTTCAATCTCTCTGTGGATGAAGCTGTGCGGGAGGCCGTGGAAGCAGCGCAGCTAGGGTTGGGCGGCCTGCTCCTCTTTGGCCTGCCTGAATCCAAGGACGAACAGGGCTCCGGCGCAAGCGATGACAACGGAATCGTCCAACAGGGCTTGCGCGCCCTCAAAGCCTCGCCCGCCGCCAAAAAACTGGTGCTCATCGCCGATGTCTGCCTTTGCGAATACACCCGCCACGGCCACTGCGGCATCGTGCAGGAGACCCCGAACGGCTTCGAAGTGGAGAATGATTCCACCCTCGATTTGCTTGCTCACGCCGCCGTCAGCCTGGCCCGCGCCGGAGCCGACGTCGTCGCCCCCAGCGACATGATGGACGGACGCGTGGCCGCTATCCGCCGCCTGCTCGACGACCTTGGCTTCGAGCAGACGCCTATCCTCAGCTATGCATCGAAGTTCGCCTCAGCCTTTTACGGTCCCTTCCGCGAAGCTGCCGATTCAGCCCCACAGTTCGGCGATCGCAAGACCTATCAGATGGACGGAGCCAACCTGCGCGAGGCCATGCGCGAGATCGACCTTGACCTGGAAGAAGGCGCGGACATGATCCTGATGAAACCCGCCATGCCCTACCTCGACGCGATCCGCGCGGCCCGCGAAGGCTTCGACGTGCCCATCGGCGCTTATCAGGTCTCTGGCGAGTACTCCATGCTTCAAGCCGCTTTTGAGAAAGGCTGGCTCGACCGCGACCGCGCCATTCTCGAATCGCTAATAAGCATCCGCCGCGCCGGCGCTGACTTCATCGTCACCTATTTCGCCAAAGAAGCGGCCAGGCTGCTGGGGTAAGAGCGATTCCTGCGCCCTCTCGCTTCAAGCGTTCAAATTAAGAGCGATTTGGCGCGAAGCAAGATCGCGGCCAAATCGGCATCGTCTCTGGCCAGGAGTGAAAATGACCCGCACAAATCTCTTTGCGATGCCGACTTGGTGTGCTCTCCTAGAGATACCCGCCTATGCTCAACCGACTCGAAGTCTACTTTGAATTCACGCGCCTCAAGACCAACTGGCGCACGGAAATCCTGGCCGGCGTCACCACCTTCCTGACCATGGCCTACATCGTGCTGGTCAACCCAGCCATTCTGGCCGCTGCCGGAATGCCGCTCGCCGCTGTAACCGCAGCTACATGCCTCTCGGCCGGTTTCGCTTCGATCATGATGGGCATCGTGGCGCGCTATCCCATCGCGCTGGCCCCCGGAATGGGCCTTAACGCCTACTTTGCTTATGCCGTCTGCATCAAGATGCACGTTCCCTGGCAGACGGCTCTGGGCGCGGTCTTCCTGTCCGGAGTGATCTTTCTCGCGCTTACCGCCGTTGGCATCCGGCAGATGATTCTGCAGGCCATTCCGCATGAGTTATACGCCGCAGTCGCCAGCGGCATCGGTCTCTTCATCGCACTCATCGGCTTTCGCAATGCGGGCCTGGTCGTGGGCGACGCGAACACGCTGGTTGGCCTAGGCAATATCCGCAATCCAACCACGGTGCTCGCCCTTGTTGGTCTGCTTGTCATGGTGGCTCTGGAAGTTAGAAAGGTCCGCGGCGCGATCCTCATCGGCGTCCTCTCGATCACTGGCATCGCTTGGGCGATGGGCCTGACCCACTGGACACCCGCCACCGGCGGCATCCAATCGCTGGCCTCGACCGCTCTTCAACTCGACATTCGTGGCGCGATCAACAAAGGCCTGCTCGAAATCGTCTTTGTCTTCTTTTTCGTGGACCTCTTCGACAACCTCGGCACCCTGGTCGCGGTCACCAAGCGCGCCGGTCTGATCGAGGCCGACCACACGATTCCACGCCTGAACCGAATTCTATTTACCGATGCCACGGCCACCGTCTTCGGCTCGCTGACAGGAACATCGACTGTTACCAGCTATGTTGAATCGACTGCCGGCGTGGCCGCGGGAGGCCGCTCGGGTGTCACCGCCATTGTGACTGGCCTGCTATTTCTGGCCGCAATCAGCGCCGCTCCTTTTGTCGGCATCGTGCCCGCGGCCGCCACTGCGCCGGCGCTCATCCTGGTGGGCTCGATGATGCTCGCCTCGATCGGCGAGATTCACTGGCACGACCCGCTGGTCGCGGTTCCCGCATTTCTGACGCTGGTGCTCATTCCTTTCACTTACTCGATCGCCAACGGCCTTGGCTTTGGCATTATCGCCTGGGCTGCGCTTCATCTGGCCGCCGGCAAACTGCGCCGGCAGGACTGGCTGCTTTACGTCCTGGCGGTTCTATTTCTCGCCCGCTTTATCTACCTTGGAGCGAGCTAGCCTGGAGCGAATCTAGAGCCTGCTAACATTGTTTTGCAGTCAGAATGGAGATTGCCATGCGCTGGAATCATTACCTTGCATACTTTTTTGGGGGAGCGTTCCTCGCAAATACATTGCCTCATCTCGGCAACGGAATCTCGGGACATGCCTTTCAGAGCCCCTTCGCATCGCCGCCGGGCCAAGGCCTGTCCTCCTCGACGGTCAATGTCCTTTGGGGCCTCTTCAATTTGGGCCTGGCTTACCTTCTGATCTGCCGCGTAGGCAACTTCAATCTGCGCAAGACCCAGCATGTGCTGGTCCTCGGAGCGGGCATCCTGCTCATGTCGCTCATGCTCGCCCACACATTCGGCCGCTTCCACGGAGGCCAGTAAGCCGGCTAGGCAAGAGAACGTATCCACTCGATCCTCCCTGTTTTTGACAATGGCGTTTTGGCGCGCGTAGTTTCTAGCTATTCAAGCAACGCCAGTTCCCTTAAGGGAGTCATCGAGTTCTTCGTTGGTTTTGGAGCGCAGACAGATTATGAAATGCCAATCGTGCGCGTCGACCATGATGCGAACCTCGCGATTCCGGCTGCCGGATATCGCGCGGCTGTTCCGGCTTCAATATCCGGTCCGCTGTCAAGCATGCCTTCGACGCAACTTTGCCGGTTTTTTTTCGGTTTGGAAGCTTCGCAATGCCGCCGCGGCGCACGGCATCGAAGCACCCCCTGGAAAGTCGCGACACGGACCGCATGGGTCGAAAAATATGCGGTGCGGTTGGTGCGCATCGACCAACCTACGTCTCTCTCGATTTCAGATGCAGGATCTCTTACGATTGCTTCTGCTTCGATATCCAGTGCGCTGCCGTGCTTGCCGTGAACGGAGTTATAGGTTCTTTTTCTCAGTCTGGAAGCTTCCAGGGCGCGCAAAGGCGCCGCACGTTGAAGGAGGCTTCGGAGACGCGCCTCGC
Source organism: Occallatibacter sp. (assembly GCA_049522255.1). Taxonomy (GTDB): domain Bacteria; phylum Acidobacteriota; class Terriglobia; order Terriglobales; family Acidobacteriaceae; genus Telmatobacter. The sequence continues at coordinate 16,514 of JBEKOA010000042.1, read as the reverse complement.
GGCCAGTAAGTCGATGTATTAGGTCTTCTTTTCGTCTATCGAGCTTGAAGCGCTCCTGCAACCAGCCTCCGCGCGCTATACTTCGTGCCAGGGTTAAGCAATGGATTCATCGACGTTCTTTTCTTCGAGCCTTCTGCAAAACGCGGCCGGACTCACAGTACTTCTCGCGCTTGTGGGCTATCTGGCCACCTTCATGAGCGCCCAGGTTCTAGCCCGCCGCAAAGACAAGCTGGAACTGGTCAACCGGCGCCTCAACGAGTTCTATGGCCCCCTCTATGTCGCTTCGCAGGCAGGGAATATCGCGTACCGCTCGCTGCTTAAGAAGCAGGGCAAGACGCAGAGCTTCCCCATCCTCGATAGCGAGATGAAGGAGTGGATGTTGTGGATGACCACAATCTTCATGCCGCTCAACGACGAACGCGAAAAGATCATCATCAAAAAGGCGTACCTCATCGTCGAAGAGCAGATGCCCCAATGCCTGCTCGACTTTGTCACCCATGTGGTGGGTTACAAGGCAGTCGTGGCCAAGTGGGCCGAGGGTGACTATTCCGAACGCCGCTCCACCATCGGCTGGCCCCCGGAGTTCGATGTCTATGTCGAACGCTCCTATGCCGCGCTCAAGGCCAAACAGACCCAACTCCTGCATAGCTTCACATGGCGCGTCTGGCGCCGGATCTTCCCGCGCAAGAGCAAAGGGGCAGCTTAGTTTTTGACCGTCGCCTGCAGCCCCAGGTTCTTCCATACGCGCAGCGTCGGGCCGGCCTGGTTGACGGTGTAAAAATGCAGGCCGGGCGCGCCGCCGCGCAGCAGGGTCTCGCACAACCGCGTGACCACGTCCGAGCCGAAGTCCATCAGCGCAGGCTTGTCGTCTTCGAGTTCTTCCAGGCGCAGGCGCACCCAGCGCGGCAGGTCGGCGCCGCAGCCCGAGCAAAAGCGCAGCGTGTTGGCGCAGCCGGTAATAGGCATGATCCCCGGAACCACTGGAATCGTGATGCCGGCCTTGGAGCAGCGTTCCATGAAGTCGAAGTAGGCATCGGCGTTATAGAACAATTGGGTCAGTGCCCCGTCTGCGCCAGCCTCCACCTTGCGGCGGAAGTGCTCAAAGTCCAAGCCTGGTCTGGGAGACTGCGGGTGCATCTCAGGGTAGGCGGCCACCTCGATCTTGAATGCGTCTCCTTGCGTCTCGCGGATGAACCGGACCAGTTCACTTGCATAGTGAAAATCACCCGGTGCAGCGGGACTCATGGCCGTCGCCGGCAGATCTCCGCGTAGCGCAACAGTGCGCGTGGCGCCCGCTTGCTTGAAGCGCTCAAGCTGCGCGGCGATGTGCCCGCGCGTCGAGCCAACGCAGGTAAGATGCGGCGCGGCCTCGACTCCAGCATGTTTCACCACCGCCAACAATGTCTCGTAGGTCCCGTCCTGATTGCTGCCGCCCGCGCCGTAAGTAATGGAAAAGTAGTCGGGCCGCACCGCGGCGAGCTGGCCAATGATAGACGGCAGCTTCGCCACGCCTTCCGGCGTGCGCGGTGGAAACAACTCGAAAGAAAAGCTACGCGGCAAAGCCATGCGCCGGATCTCTGACTATCACGTTGAAAAATGGGTGCCCCAGGTCTCGATGAAGAGACCTGGGAAGCCACGAATCTCATGGCGCGTAAGCGCCGTCTGCCGCACCGCAGGTGCTCAGTACCGGTAATTCTCTGCCTTGTACGGCCCTTCTACCGGCACGCCGAGATAGTCGGCCTGCTTCGGAGTCAACGTTGTCAGCTTCACTCCGATCTTCTCAAGATGCAGCCGGGCAACCTCTTCATCGAGTTTCTTTGGCAGCACATAGACGCCGACTTTGTAACTGTCCTTCTTCTCCCACAGGTCGATCTGCGCCAGCGTCTGGTTGGCAAAGCTATTGCTCATCACAAAGCTCGGATGGCCCGTCGCGCAACCCAGATTCACCAGCCGCCCCTCGGCCAGCACGAAGATGCCGTGTCCGTCGGGAAACTTGTAGAAGTCCACCTGCGGCTTGATGTTCAGCTTGGTCACGCCCGGCTCCTCGTTCAGCCGGTCCATTTGAATCTCGTTGTCGAAGTGGCCGATGTTGCAGACGATTGCCTGATCTTTCATCCCCTTCATCTGTTCGAGGGTGATGATGTCGGTGTTGCCGGTGCAGGTGACGTAGATGTCGCCGCGGCCCAGCGTGTCTTCAACCGTGGTTACTTCGAAACCCTCCATCGCCGCCTGCAGTGCATTGATGGGGTCGACCTCAGTCACGATGCACCGTGCGCCCATACCGCGCAGCGAGTGCGCGCAGCCCTTGCCCACATCGCCGTATCCGCAGATGACCGCTACCTTGCCCGCCACCATTACGTCGGTTGCGCGCTTGATACCGTCGGCCAGCGATTCCCGGCAACCATATAAGTTATCGAACTTTGACTTGGTGACGGAATCGTTCACGTTGATTGCCGGCACCAGCAGCTTGCCCTGCTCCATCATTTTGTACAAACGGTGTACGCCGGTCGTTGTTTCCTCAGAGACTCCGCGCCACTCAGCGGCAACTTTGTGCCAGTGCTTCGGGTCTTCGGCATAGACTTTCTTCAGCAGGTTCTTGATCACCTGCTCCTCATGATTTGACGAGGCCCCATGCACCCACGGGTCGCCCGCTTCGAGCTCATAGCCCTTGTGGATCAGCAGTGTCACGTCGCCACCGTCGTCCACGACCATCTGCGGCCCTAATCCGCCTTTATGGCTGAGCGCCTGCAGGGTGCACTCCCAGTAATCCTCCAGCGACTCGCCCTTCCATGCAAAGACCGGTACCCCGGTCGCGGCAATCGCCGCCGCCGCATGATCCTGCGTCGAGAAGATATTGCAACTCGCCCATCTGACCTCCGCGCCCAGGCTGACAAGAGTCTCGATCAAAACAGCCGTCTGAATCGTCATGTGCAGCGATCCCGTGATCCGCACCCCAGCCAGCGGCTTGGCCGCCGCGTGCTTGTTTCGGATTGCCATCAGCCCCGGCATCTCCTGCTCGGCGATGGTGATCTCTTTGCGGCCCCAGCCAGCCAGCGCCATATCGGCGACTTTGTATGCCAGATCCTTCATTTCGAGGGTTGCGGTTGTCATTCGGATTCTCCTTATATCGTCACATCGTGATATATTGATACGTATCAGAATTCAGCTATGTCGTCAATCGTAAAAATCCTCCGCGTCCTGGCCGATTCCAACCGGCTCCGCATCCTGCTGCTTTTGGAAAGCGAGGAACTCTCCGTCGCCGAATTGCAGGAGATTCTGGCGATGGGCCAGAGTACAATCTCCACCCATCTCTCCCAACTCAAGCAGGCCAGGCTCGTCGAAGACCGCCGTACCGGCAAGAGCAATCTTTACCGCTTGCTGAAACAGGATTCGATTGTCGCCGACCTCCTGGCCCAGGCACGGCTTGAGATCCCCGATGCGGCGAACGATCAGGCAGCCATGCGCCGCGTCCTCAAGAAAAGAAAAGACAAGATGCGCGCCTTCTTCGATAGCGTGGCTGGCCGTCTCGGGCGGGATTATGTTCCTGGCAAATCATGGAAGGGCCTGGCCGAGGCACTGCTCCGGCTCATGCCACCCATGGTCATCGCCGATCTGGGCTCCGGCGAGGGAGCCTTTGCCTTTCTGCTGGCCGAGCGGGCCAAAAAAGTCATCGCCGTCGACACCTCCGCCAGGATGATCGAGGTCGCTCGAGAGCAGGCCCTCCGCCATGGCATCGAAAATGTCGAGTACCGCCTGGGCGACATGGAGGAGATTCCCATCGACGATGCCGCCGTCGATCTGGTCTTTTTTTCCCAATCGCTCCACCACGCGCTGCATCCTGAACGCGCCATCCAGGAGGCAAGGAGAATTCTTTCCCCCGGCGGGCGAATCGTCATTCTCGATCTGGTCAAGCACCGCTTTGAAGAGGCGCGCGAGCTCTACGCCGACGAGTGGCTCGGCTTCAGCGAGTCGGAGTTGCAAGCGATGATCGAACAAGCAGGCTTTACGCAGGTACAAACGTCAGTCGTCCACAAAGAGCCAGAGACTCCGCAATTCCAAACCCTGCTGGCCGTCGCACACAAAGAATGAAATCGATCCGGTCCATATGACCAAATACAACTATGTGCCGCACCCTCGCCGCGTTTCTGTCTTTGTAGCTGGAATGCGCTTCCTTGCTCAACTCATTCTGCCCTCCGCCTCCAGCAGCAGCCGCTTGCGCTCCACTCCCCAGCGATAGCCGGTAAGAGAACCGCTCGCGCCTACTACACGATGGCATGGCACAACCAGCGCCACGCGGTTGAGCGCGCATGCACGAGCCACTGCGCGGGTAGCGTTGGGATCGCCTAACTCCCGCGCTAACTCGCTGTAACTCCGCGTTTCGCCGCGCGGTATCATGCGCAACGCCTGCCAGACGCGCAGTTGGAAAGCTGTCCCGCGCAGATCCACCCGTAATGGCGATAACTCTTTCGTTGAGTTCCGCCGGCCATCGACCACACGAAGCGCCGCCTCAACCATGTTTTTGAGTGAGGCCTCGCGGCGCAGTGTCGCGAGTGGAAACTCCTCGCGCAGGCTATTCTCGGCCTCCGCCGATGTGGAACCGAGCGCCAGCCAGCACAGGCCGCGTTCCGTCGCTCCCACGACCATCCAGCCGAAGGGCGTGCGAGCCGTGGTGTAGCCGATCTGCTCGCCTCGGCCTCCCGCGGCAAAGCGTGCGGGCGTCATGCCCAGTTGCGCGCCTTCGTAGCCACGGCTGGATGAGCCGAATCCGGCGTTGTAAATCGCGTTGGTCACAGTCTCTCCTTGTTTGAGCGCGCCGCGCAGCGAACCCGCGCGCAGCGCCCGCCGATATTGCAGCGGGCTTACGCCGAACGATTGCTTGAAGAGCCGCTGCACCGTGAATGGGCTCAGTCTTACAAGCTTCCCCAGTTCGCCCAACGGGACAAGACGATCTAAGTGAGCCTCAATATGACTTCGAATGCTGTCCAAAGGGTTGTTAAAAGCAGTGTCCGGCTTGCAGCGCTTGCAAGGACGAAAGCCAGATGCCTGTGCCTCGTCTGCTGAGCGAAAAAAGCGAACATTGGCCCGCAACGGCCGGCGGCTTGCGCAACCTGGCCGGCAGAAGACGCCGGTCGTGATCACAGCATAGAAAAGTGCGGCTTTAGGATCACGTTGAAGAATCTGCCGCCATGCTGCTTCGGGGTCGATGGCAGATGCATTGCCGGGATGCTTTGCGAGTTGGGCGTTTTTGTCCACGAAAATCATGGTCGCCGATAAGTGGCCCGCCGCGCTACTCGATTCTTGCGCGCAATTCGGCAAACTTCAAAACCAAAAGCCCCAGATCTCAGGGCAAGAGCTGGGGCCTCGGTCATTGGGGAGGTCTGCGAGAGAGCGGAGGAGGAGCGCCGATCATCTGCGTTAAGCACTGGCGCGAGTCAGCAACAAGGCCTCGGCCCGCAGTAAATCCTCTTCCGTATCCACGCCAATCGTGTCGCGTGGCGCCGCAGCCACATAAAGTGCGATCCCATTCTCCAGCAGGCGCAACTGCTCCAGCCGCTCGGCCACCTCCAGCGGCGAAGGCTCAAGCGCCGCAAACCTCTCCAGCGCCGCCTTGCGATAGGCATAGATTCCCAGATGCTTGCGGTAGCCGCTAAAACCAGCCTCATCGCGGTCGAAGGGAATTGTGGATCGCGAAAAATAGAGCGCGCGGCCATCCTTGGCTGTGACCACCTTGACGGCGTTGGGATCGGCAATCTCCTCGGGCGGGCAGCGTACGGCCAGCGTGGCCACTTCAACCTCTGGCCGCTCAAGCAGGGCAAGCATCGGCGGAAAGAACTCCGGCGTCAGCAAAGGCTCATCGCCCTGAATATTGACATAGATATCGGCATCGATCACACCGGCCACCTCCCTCACCCGGTCTGACCCGCTGGGGCATGCCGCCGAGGTAAACATCGCGGGAATGCCGCGCTCGCGGCAAACATCGGCCACTTCATCCGAGTCGGTGGCCACGATCACGAAATCCATCAGCCCGCTCCCAGTTGCGGCAAGCCACACCCATTCGACCATGGGCCGGCCGGCAATCATGCGCAGCACTTTGCGGTTGAGCCGCGTGGAGCCGAGCCGGGCCGGGATCACTCCGGCAATACGAAAGGCAGTCATGCAGCCGAGTTTACACGAGCGGAGCGCCAGAGTTCATCTTCGCGTCACGCTCCGCCCTCAGCCTGGGGCCGTATGGTGCCGAATCGGGTTTGACCTCCAATCCGGCCACCCTTATCATGGAAGAGGGAGTCGTGCGCGGATCATGCGTCCACCCGCTCTCCGGCCGGGCCTTTGAGGCTTGTGTCTACGGATCTTCAGGCGGGGTAGCTCAGATGGTTAGAGCGACGGATTCATAACCCGTAGGTCGGCAGTTCGATCCTGCCTCCCGCCACCAACTCACAGGAAAGCGAAACAATCCACCGAGAGACGGCGGCATCTCTTGCCCGTCATCCCCCGCGCCGGCATTCACAAACTGGAAGGCGTGGTGACGTTGAAGGATGTGCTGTGTGGAGCGGCATCAACGGGGTCTAACTGAATCTCGCTGTCTGCTCTGATGTTCTTCGCGCAATCCTTCATCTCAACCCATGTGTTCGCAAGAGCAAGAGAGTAATGGCGGCCATCAGAGCCTGTGCGAGGCCTGTTTAGGCCGTCCTAAAACGACGGGTTTGTTAAACTGGCTTATTCGACAGTGATCGGCTTGAAGATGCCGGGAGGCGGTGATGGAACCGTCCAGGGGGGCAGAGTGATGTCAATCAATTTTGCGCGCAGGATGGAGACGGTACGCACCTCGACCATACGCGAGATTCTCAAAGTTACCGAGCAGCCGGAGATTATCTCCTTTGCCGGCGGTCTTCCCGCACCTGAACTCTTCCCTGTTGACGACGTACTTCGCGCCACCGAGCGCGTGCTCAGAGAGACCGGCGCAGCCTCGCTGCAATACAGCCCCAGCGAAGGCTTTGCACCTTTGCGCGAGGTCCTCGCGGCGGAGTCACGCCGGCGTGGGATCGATTGCTGTGCTGACGACATTCTGATCATGACCGGGTCGCAGCAGCCGCTCGATCTCGCCGGAAAAATTTTCCTCGATGCGGGAGACTGCGTCCTCACCGAAAGTCCGACTTACATGGCGGCCATTCAGGCCTTTCAGACCTATGGAGCTCGCTTTGCCTCGGTGCCGACAGATGAAGAAGGCCTGATTCCAGATCAATTGCCTACGCTGATCGAGCGCGAACGGCCCAAGTTCCTCTATACGATTCCAAACTTCCAGAATCCCACCGGCGTAACGCTGACTGCGGAGAGGCGCAAGACCCTCTATTCAATAGCCGCGGGCTATGGATTGATTATCCTCGAGGACGATCCTTACGGCGCCCTGCGTTACGCGGGGCAGAGCATTCCTCCCATCAAGGCAATGGATACGGAAGGGATTGTGATCTATCAGAGCACGATCTCAAAGACGATTGCGCCCGGCCTCAGAGTTGGCTGGGTGGTTGCGTCCAATGAGATTCGCGGCAAGCTGACCATCGCCAAGCAGGCTGCCGACCTGCATACGTCGAGCCTCGATCAGCGAATCGTTCATCGTTATCTGACGGACTCCGACAGCGACGCTCATATTGAGCAGATCCGGCGCTCCTATGGGGAGCGTTTCAGAGTCATGGACGCGACCTTGCGCGAGACCATGCCGCCGGGATTCACATGGACGCATCCCGAGGGGGGAATGTTCCTCTGGGTCACCTGTCCCGAGGGAGTGAACACGAACGAGTTGATGCGCGAGGCCTTTGCGCGCAAGGTTCTCTTTGTGCCAGGGCAGGATTTCTTCTCGGATGCTCCCGGCCTGCGCTATATGCGCCTGAATTTCTCCAACGCCTCACCGGAACAGATTCAGATCGGCATCGCGCGGCTGGCCGAGGTTTGCGCGGCAGCGGTTGAACAGGCAATCGGTTGAAGAAGTTAGGGCGCGCCGGCACATTCAGCCTGGTTTTCCCCGTTGAATGGACGTTCCTGAGTCGGTTTTGACCCCGGTCGCCGGCTTCCCGCAGATCAAAAACAGGCGTACTATGTCTTCATGAAGCGTCTGGCCGCATTTGCGCTGATCGTCGCTGGGCTTGCGCTTCCCGTCTGCGCCCAGCGAGCCACAGCTCACAGCGGCTTCTCGAGTCACTCCGCACAACCATCGCACAGGAGCTTCGGCGCTCCCGGTTTGAACCGGCAGGCAGGTCCGTCCCGTTCGTCCGGCGCCAGGCCGGTCACCGTGGCCCGCGGCCCGCAGAGATCGGGCAATTCGGGCGGACGCGGCGACGGTCCCGAGGGCAGGCGCCATCGCAGGCCGTATATCTCACCATATGGCACCGTAATTCCATACGCCTATCCGGGGTGGGTAGGCCCCTATCAACTTGGCTACGGAGATACCACGAGCACGGATGATTCCGCGGCCCCGCCAAATCAGAATGCTGAAGGGCCTGCCGGGGAGTCCGATGCGCCGCCTGTCGAGGCATGGCAGCCACCGCCTCGCGTCCCTTACCAGCCGCCCGCCGATCTTCCGAGTGCCGCACCGGCCCAGGCAAGCGAGGAGGCAGTCACGATCATCTTTAAGGATGGCCGGCAGCCCGAGCAGATTCGCAACTACATCCTGACCCGCGAGACACTCTTTGTCGGAGACAGCAACCATCGCGAGATTCCGACGGATCAGCTCGACCTGACTGCCACGGCCAAAGTGAATCAGGACGCCGGCATCGACTTTCGTCTTCCCGACCTTTCCCGATAGCCGCAGCCGCAGGTAAAAGCCCCGGAAGTCCTCGCGACAACTCTGTCAATTGAAACGGCATGGATCGCGATTAAGAACTTATCCGTAAATTGCGCATTCGAGTAGCGCCGGTCTCCAGACCGGCTGTACCGGCGGCGTCCACGCCGCGCGGCATCGCCCGTGGGTCTGGAGACCCACAGAACAGCCAACCCGGAGTTTGGCGCTACCAATCTACGCAAAGGCTCTGAAGCTAAGATGGATCACAGAGGTACTTATGCCGCTGTTCACGCCGCAGCCGATTGGCTTTGTGATGAGCCCATTCAATGACACAGCCGCGATTCCCAAAGGCCTTGGCGCAAAGCACGAGGCAGAGGGTGTGCTCAACATTCTGCCTGCCTTTGAAATGGGCCTCACAGACATCGAGGGCTACTCTCACCTCATCGTTCTCTGGGCCTTCGACCGCGTCGACGGGTTCGATTTGATGGCCTTGCCGCCCTCTGATCATCGCCCGCACGGTGTCTTCTCCACCCGATCGCCGCGCCGTCCCAACCCCATCGGCCTGACTGTGGTCGAGTTATTGCGCCGCGAAGGCGGCTCTTTGCACGTGCGCGGCGTGGATATGCTCGACGGAACCCCCATCCTCGACATCAAGCCGTATCTATCGAGCATTCCAGCGGAGAGATTGCGCCGAGGGTGGCTGGCGGACGCAGAGGCTCAAAAAGGGTGACCCTCCGCTCGCGGGCCGCTCTGCTATGGAGCAGATTTGAGTCAGTTTTATTTTCCGATGCAGAAAGTGGAGAAGATCAAATTAAGAATGTCATCGGTCGTGGTCTGCCCGGTCAGTGAGTCCAACGCTCCTAGCGCTCGGTAGAGGTCCAGCAGGATCATCTCGTGGGGAATGGCTTCGGTGTTTGCTTTTGCGGCGTCGGCCAATGCCGTCAGAGCCGCGGCAATGGCCTGCTGGTGGCGCAGGCTGGTCAGCATTCCCGACTCGGCGGCGGCTCCGCCGGTAGCCAGCGAAAGAATGCGCTCGCGCAGCGCGGGAATCCCTTCTCCCGTGAGCGCTGATGTTGCCAGCGCAGGCAGCCCGTCGCAATCGGGCAGCGGATGGCCGGTCTCAACCAGGTCGCTCTTGTTCACGGCCACCACGGCGGGACGGCTCTCGATCGCCGCCAGCAGCCGGCGCTCTTCATCGTTGAGCGGCGCGGTTGCGTCTAGCACCACCAGCACCAGAGCGGCATCGGCCAGCGCCTCGCGGCTGCGGGCGATCCCCAACTGTTCAACCTCTTCGGCGGCCTCGCGCAGGCCCGCCGTATCGACCAACTCCAGCGGAATCCCATCGAGAGAGATGCGCTCGGCAACCGTGTCGCGCGTGGTGCCGGGGGTTGCAGTGACGATGGCGCGATCGCGCTCGACGAGACAGTTAAAGAGCGAACTCTTGCCGGCGTTGGGCCTTCCCACAATCGCCAGTGTCAGGCCGTCATGAACGACGCGTCCACGCGCGAAGGTTGCTTCGAGAGCGGTGAGTGGCGGCGTCAGCGCTCCGATGCGGCGGCCAATCTCGGCCTGTGGAGTCACGTCGATGTCATCTTCCGCGAAATCGATGCCGGCTTCAAGCAGGGCGACCAGTTCTATAAGTGCGTGCTTCACCGGCTCAACCCGCCTGCTGAGCGCGCCGCCCATCTGGCTCGCAGCCAGCCGGGCCTGGGTAAGCGTCTGCGCCGCGATCAGATCGCGCACCGCCTCGGCCTGCGTGAGATCGAGTTTGCCCGAGAGAAAAGCCCGCTGGGTAAACTCCCCCGGCTCCGCGAGGCGCGCGCCCAGTCGCAGCGCGCGGCTCAAGAGCAGTTCGAGCACCACAGGCGAGCCGTGCGCGGCAATCTCGACCAGGTCTTCAGCGGTGTAGGAGTTGGGCGCAGCGTAAAACGTCAACACTGCTTCATCGATGCGCACGCCATCGCCGGCCGAGTCTTCGTCCACAACATCGGCCAGCCGCGCGCGCGCGTGCTCGAGTGGGTTGCGAAGGCGCACCAGCTCCGCGGCGATCGATGCAGCCTGGGGTCCGCTCAGGCGCACGATCCCGATACCCCCGCGCCCCGGCGGCGTAGAGACGGCGGCGATGGTCTCGGTGATGATCTCGGATTTCGTATCCGGTTTCGTATTTGGGCCGGCCATTAATAGTTAGTGTAGAGGCTCAAACCTACTTCAGCAGGTCGAGAGCCATTGCAGTCATCGCCGTCACTCCGGTGGTGATGGCCGGAGCGTAGACGGGCGCGAAGAGAGCCGAGTGCGGGCCGGGCAACGGCACGCCGGTTCTATGGCTCTCCGCCAGCTTCTCCGCATCGGATGCGCCCAGCCAATACATCACTGCGGGGATCTTGCCGTCGAGCGAGAACAGTCCAACATCCTCGCTTCCCATAATGGCTTGAGCCTCAAGAACGCGCTCTTTGCCCAAGGCCGCCACCGCACTCGAGCGAAGCCGCTCGGCCAGGGCCGGGTCGCAGACGGTGGCGGGCGTGCTTTCATCCAAGGTCACTGTCGGCATATGGTCGGCGGGAATGCCATAAGCCTCCGCCAGCCCGTTGGCAGTGCGGCGTACGGCGGCCACAATCTGGTCGCGTTCCGCGGGCGAATAGGTGCGCAGCGTGAGGCCCATCGTGACCTCGTCGGGGATGATGTTGTTTTTCGTGCCGCCGTGAATCGTGCCAACCGTCAGCACCGCCGGCTGCTGCGGGTCCACCTGGCGGCTCACGATGGTCTGCGCCACCAGCACAAACTCCGAGGCCAGAACGATGGGGTCCTTGCCCCTCTGGGGCGCGGAGCCATGCCCGCCGATGCCGCGCACGGTCACCGTCAGTGAAGTGGCGCTGGCCAGCAGCGGCCCGCCCTTCAGCGCCACCGAGCCCGCCGGAACCTCGCTCGAGTCGTGTTCGGAGACTACAAAATCAGGCTGTCCGAAGCGCTCGTAGAGATGGTCGGCAAGCATCGCCTTGGCGCCCATGATCATCTCCTCGGCGGGCTGGCCGATCAACATCAGCGTTCCGTGCCACTGGCTCCTGCGCCCGGCCATCTCACGCGCCACGCCCAGCAGCACGGTCATGTGTAGGTCGTGACCGCAGGCGTGCATCACCCCCACCGGTTGCCCCTGCGCGTTCACGGTCTTCACCGTGCTGGCGTAATCCAGGCCAGTCTTCTCCTCCACCGGCAGCGCATCCAGTTCCGTGCGCAGCAAGAGGCGGGGCCCGGGGCCATTCTCCAGCACCGCGACCACGCCGAAGGCCTGCGCGCCGTCTTCGTACTTGCCAACGTGCTCCGTCACGGCATAGCCCAGCTTGCGTAACTCACCGGCCAGGAATGCTGAGGTCTGCTCTTCCTGGCGCGAAAGCTCCGGGTTGCGATGCAGATGCTTATAGGTCTCGGTAAGAGCGGGTAACTGGCGTTCGACCGAAATGGCCAGATCGGATTGCGCTGTAGCGTCTTGAGCGACCAGCGGCAACACGGCAGCGGCCAGGCCGGCCGCAACAAACATTCGCAGAGACATGGGGGAAACCTCCGGATCGGGTTGGCAGCCCGCCTTTATGCGCCAGCGTATCACAACCTCCGCATAGACCCGTCACAGGCTCTTATCCCGGCGGCGCGATGCACCGAACCAGGACCTTGGTGAGGGTCACGCTTTCGAGGCAGCTTCTCCTATTCCAGTTCATCCGCATCGCAACCCGCTCCATCGCCAATTCCGGCCTTTCGTCGGGAACCTCGCGCACTCTCCAGGGCTCGCCGTTAGTCTGGTTATGGAGCCAAGTCTAACCGGCAGGATGGCGTCCCGCGTCGGCAGGGGGGATAAATGGGAGCAACGAGGATCGAGTTTCGCCTGCGTTTGCCGATCATGGCCGCCATCATTGCGCTGGGCTTCTATGCGCCGTGGATCGAGGCCTGGGGCATCGGGCATCGCATTCCGCTAATGGTGTGGCTGGCCTTTGAACTTACCCGTCTGGGTCTGTTCCGATTCGCTGTCGCCGTGCCGGTCGTGATCGTCCTGTCTGCCGTGATTGCCGCCAAGGCCGTTCTACTGCGCGTCTGGGCTACAGCCTGGCTCGGGACAGCAACCGTGCTGCATGGCCAGATGAAGGCCGGCGCCGTCATGGCCGACGGGCCTTATCGCTACGTACGCAACCCGCTCTATCTCGGCTCCTGGTGCATGTTTGCCGCCATGGCCTTCATCATGCCGCCTACCGGCGCGCTCTTTGCCATGCTTCTGCTCACGGCTTTTCTGCTCCGGCTAATCCTGGGCGAAGAGGCCTTCCTCTCAAACCAACTCGGTCAGCCCTACCAGGATTATCTGCGTGCCGTTCCGCGCCTCTTTCCGAGGCTGCGTGTGAAGCTGTGGCCCGGCGGCATCCAACCCACCGGCCGCAGGCCGCAGTGGCTTCGCGCCATCGTCTCGGAGGTAAACCCCATCGGCGTCTTCATCACCATGGCCTTTCTCTCCTGGAGCTACGACAACTGGCTCATGGTCCGCGCGATCATTGTCAGCCTTGGTGTATCACTGGTTGTGCATGCCCTGCTGCCCGCGGATCGCGCCGCCGACTCCCAAGCTCGCTGATCTCTAGTTGTCACTCTTCTCATTCCGCGCCTTCACCTTGAACCAGATTGGTGTTCCCTGAAACCCGAAGGCCTCGCGGATCTGGTTTTCCAGGAATCGCTCGAAAGAAAAGTGCAGCTTGATCTCGCGGTCGGTGAACAGCACAAAGGTCGGCGGAGCAACCGCGGCCTGGGTCATGTAAAAGATGCGAATGCGCTTCGCCATCGGCACCGGCGCGCGTTGGAAGTCGATCTTGTCGAGGAAGCGGTTCATCTGCCCGGTCGAGACGCGCTTGCGCCGCTCGGCGGCCACGGCCACCACCTCGTGCAGCACGCGGAGCATCTTCTTTGCTTCACGGCCCGTCCCTTCGAGCGCCGAAAGAAAGACTACCGGCGCGTAGCTCAGGTATTTAAGCACCGTGCGCAACTGCTTTTCAAAGATCTCCCGATCAGCCGGCGGCTTGCCGTCCGTGCGCCCCGTCGTCACCAAGTCCCACTTGTTCACCACGATGATCACGCTGCGGCCGCTCTCGTGCGCATAGCCGCCGATGGTGGCGTCTGCAGCCGTCACTCCATCGACCCCGTCGATCACCAGAAGCGCCACGTCTGCGGCTTCGAGGTGCCGTCGCGCCATCACCACGCTCATCTTTTCGGCCATCAGGTGCGTCTTGCCTTTGCGCCGAATGCCCGCCGTATCCACAAATCGCAACTGCTGGCCTTCAAACTCGACCACCTCGTCCACCGCGTCACGCGTCGTGCCGGCGATGGGCGAAACGATGGCGCGCGAGGTTCCTGTCAGCGCGTTCAGCAAGGTTGACTTGCCCACATTCGGCCGCCCGATAATGGCCACGGAAGTCTCGTGCTGCTCAAATTCGCCATGCGTGCGGCGAAGCGGACGAAGCAACTCTTCCTCCGAGTCTTGGGAGTCTGGCGGGACCAGGCCACCCTCAGAGCTTTCAGCGTCTTCGGCCTTGGAGTCCTCGGCGATCCGGGCGGCCTCCCTGGCTGCGAGCACTTCTTCTTCGGTCGGCACAGCCTCCGGCGGCGCGGGAATCGCGTCAGAAACGGCTTCGAGCAGATCGCCAATCCCCAGCCCGTGCTCGGAACTAATCGGAAAGACATTGCGAATCCCCAACTGGCGAAAATTCTCCGCAGCCAGCGACATGGCCTCGCCTTCGACCTTGTTCACGGCCAGAAAGGTGGGCTTGCCGCCGCGAATCAAGAGCCGCACAAGGTCGTAGTCGGGACTGGCCAGCTCCGTCCGCGCATCCACCACCAGCACCAGCGCATCGGCTTCTTCCAGCGCCACCTTTGCCTGGTTGTAAATCTCCGTGGGGATCAGGTCAGGGTCGTCGGGCACAATGCCGCCCGTATCCACCACGCGGAATTCCCGCCCCGCCCACTCGTATTCGCCATAAATGCGGTCGCGGGTGATGCCCGGCTCATCGCCGACAATCGACCGGCGGCTCTTGGTGAGCCGGTTGAAGAGCGTGGATTTGCCCACGTTGGGCCGGCCCACAATGGCCACCAGCGGAAGCGCCGCGGCCCCGGCTTCTCGGGGCACTGCCGATCTACGATACTTCGCCAATAAAATCTCCTTGTCGCCGTTCAGCTCAAACTTCGAATTCGACGGCCTATCCATTTTCTGTCGGCTTCCGGTCCGGAACTGCATCAGTCCCAGATTCGGTTCACGCCATAGAGTTCAAAGACCCGGTCCCGGCTGACAATGGGAATCTTCAGGTCCAGGGCCTGGGCCACCAGCAAGCGGTCGAAGGGGTCGCGATGATGCAGAGGAAGGAGTCCGGCCCGAATCACATGAGAGACTTCCGCCCGTAGAATCTGTAGATCCGGATTGAGTTGCCCGGACTCAATATCAAGCAGAATTTGATGCGCTTCGAGCTTTCCGGCATTGGTCTTGATAGCCAACTCCCACGGAACGGCGACAGAGAGCAACAATTCATTGGTGCGGTCATCGAGAAGATCGCGGAGGGTTCGCGGCAAAGCCTCTGGCACCGTCACCCACCAGAGGAAAGTATGTGTATCGAGGAGGTATCTCATTCGGTGGGCGAAGGAACCAGGTCCCCTTCCAGCAAGCTGTCAAAACCCAACTGCGCCAATTCCGCATCGGTCAGTGGGTTGAGTGCCTTGTCGTCGAATGTGACGCGGCCACGGTAATGTCCAGCAAGCTCTCGCTTGGGTACCATCGCAACAGAGATCGGTACGATCTTTGCCACCGGCTTCGAGCCGCGCATCACGATAACCTCGTGCCCCGCCTCAGCTTCTTTCAGCAGCCGCGAGAGATGTGTTTTCGCCTGGTGGACAGTATAGGCCATGGACTAAGTTTACTTAGTCCACTCCCCCAAGTCAACCTGAACCGCTTCACTCGTGACATCGCCAAAATAAGAACTTTCTCATGTTTCTGGCCAAGCCTTGGCACCTCTCGTGCACGTTCGCCCGACAGGAGAAGACGATGCACATCCACAGGAATTCCATGGCGGCCATCGCGGCAGACATTTACTCCTCAGCGCAGGCCGGGAGGGCGGCCGAGGCGCAACGAGCCGCCGAGGTCCGCAAGAAACTGCTGAAGGGCGCATCGGAGATTGGAGGATCGGCCACCCCCGAAGAAACTTTGATGATCGGTCAATGGATGGACTCGCGGCACAGCCAGGTCCAGACGGAGGATCAATATCACCCGAGCGCGTCAGGCAAAGATCCGGAGTTCGGCTAAGGCGCAGAGGCCCCCGTCCCGAGTTGACTCTACCGGAAAGCGGACGGCCGCAATGATTGCTGAAATGAGATTCCTCTTATCCACGCGGCCACGATTCTGGTCCTCCAGTTGCCCTCTGCTCCTTATGTGAGGCAACCATGCGCATCGAATGCAGCTCCATCAAACCCAAACCGGTCAACCCCTACAACGCCGCAGCGGAGAAGGCAACCTCAGCGCGTCGGCCCTTTCAAGCGCGGAAGAAAATAGCGAAGCGCGCGGCAGGCTCTCAAGGCTGGGCGGGAGTAGACCAGGCCTCCATGGCCGGCCGATGGATGAACACCGGGCGGGACCAGACGCTGACCAAAGGCTAGCGCTCTCGCTAAAGACCTGGGCCATTAGATGACAGGCCCTAATATCTCGACTAGAAATCTCTATGGTGGAGGCGGCGGGAGTCGA
>JBEKOA010000041.1:0-31248 GCA_049522255.1 Occallatibacter sp. | reverse complement strand
CCGGCGGCACATGCCCCAGTTCCACTAGGCGAATCACGGGCTTCGAACCCCATTCCTTTTCCGCCATTCGACCGGCCGCTGCCCGCGAACCGACTGCCAATCGAGGCTTGAAAATCCGTAAAAAGCGCCTCCACTGGTTGCCGCAGTTAAAGCGACTATCCCAACTCTCCAAGGCCAACAAGGAGCCGGAACAAGCAGGGTGGCGCTGACAATGACAAACGCCGCATACAAACCGACGACGAACAGCCCTCATTTGAACACATGGTGAAAGACGCGGATCACTCGCTTTTCCCTGATCCCTGATCCCTGTTCCCTGCTCCCTGCCTTTTTCCCTTCGCCAGCCGTGTGAGCACCGCCTGCTCGCGCAAAACCTGCATCAGCGGGCGTGCCGGCGTGCCCCAGAGGACGGTTCCCGGCTTGACGCCCATGCCCTCATTGGTAACGGTCTTGCCGCTCAGCACGCCGGCCTGGCCGCCCAGGATCACGCCAGGCCCAATATGAGCGTGGTCGCCGATGCCCACCTGTCCGGCGATCACGGCGCCATTACCCACTGTGCATGAGCCGCTGATGCCCACACCGGTGACCAGAATTACGTCTTCGCCGATCTTGCAGTTATGGCCGACGTGGACCAGATTATCCGTCTTGGTTCCCCGGCCGATTCTGGTCTGCTTGAGAGCTCCGCGATCAATCGTTGTGTTGGCGCCAATCTCCACATCGTCCTCGATCGCCAGCGTTCCCTGCTGCGGGAATTGCGTGTAAGCGCCAGTCGCCTTGTCGCGCACGTAGCCGAAACCGTCCGCGCCCAGCACAGCGCCAGCGTGAACGATGACTCGATTGCCCAGCGTGGTTCCCGGATAGATGACCACCCGCGGATAGATGCGGCAATCGCTCCCGATGCGCACACCTTCACCGATGACCGCCCCGGCCTCGACGCGTGTTCCGGCGCCGATCGATGCGTTCTCACCGATAACGGCGCAGGCGTCGACGCTCACACCTTCGCCCAGCAACACATTTGCGCCGATGACCGCAGCGGGATGAACGCCGGTCGCGGTCAGCGCTTGCGCAAGCAGCTTGGCCGCGCGGGCAAACCAGAGCCGCGGCTGATCGGCCTCGACGGTGCATTTATCAGCCGGATACGATTCAACAAGCCCGCCGCGCAACACAACCACGCCAGCTTGACTCGCCAGCGCCTTGGCAGCCGATGCCGCATCCTCAGCGAAGACGAGCTCGCCAGCCCCTGCCGCCTCGACAGAGTTCACGCTCTCGACCCTGTGCGCTAGGTCTCCAGAGACCAGTTTGCCGCCCAACGCCTCAATTAGTTTGTCGAGTGTCATGCGTCTCCCTTCAATACAGCCCCGGCTCGCCCTCCGGCCGCGTCTTCCAGCGCCGGTGAATCCACAGCCACTGGTCGGGATAGCGCCGAATCCAGGTTTCGATTGCCTGGGTACATCGCTGCGTAGCGGCCAGAATGTCGGCCTCGGCATTCCCGGTGCGAGCAAACGCCAACTCCGGCCCAAAGCGCAAAACATACCGTCCCTCAGTCGGCTCCCACAGCATGAACCCCGGTAGAACGGCCGCGCCGGTCTTGAGAGCCACACGCGCCAACCCCGAAGCGGTGCAGGCCTCTCTTCCAAAGAATTTAACGAAGACGCCCTGAGGCGGCGTCATATTCGTATCCATTAGAATGCCAACCGTCTCTCCCTTGCGCATCGAGGTCAGCAATCCGCGAGCAAAGTCGTCCTTGTGCAGCACGCGGTTGCCGTGCAGGCAGCGGATACCGTTCACAAACTCGTCGAGAGGCCGGTTGTCGAGGCGGCGAATGACCATCCCCATGGGGTAGCCCATCAGCGAGTGGTAAAAGCTGGAGAGCTCCCACGCACCCAGGTGCCCCGTAACAATCAGCACGCCCTTGCCGCGCAGCTTTGCGGCCCGGTAATAGTTGAGGCCTTCGGTGCGAACCCAATCGGAGGTGTTCTCCGCAGTGTACCGTGCCATGCGGCAGAACTCGACAAGCTGCCAGCCAAGGTGCCGGAAGACGCCGCGCAAGATCTGCTCCCGCTCTTCGGCAGTTAACTCAGGCAATGCCAGTCGCAGATTGCTCTGGCCCACGCTGCGCAGGCGGCTGTGGAATCGATAGACACCCCAGGCAATCCCATTGGCCACACGGCGCGCCAAACCGCGCGGCAGCCACCCAAGGGTGCGCGCCACGGCCAGTACCAGCCAGAATTCAAGGTTCTCTCGCATCGTCGAAGGCAATAATCAAGTTTAGTCCTCCGGCGCGGACTTCCGGGCAGCAATACAAAAGAGGGACGATCCGGCGCTTGCCAGACCGCCCCCTGGATGTCTTCGTTCGTTTGCCGATTACTTACGATTCTTGGCCTCGACAAAGTATTTGGCCACGTCGCTGACGAACGGCACTGCGCCCCCCGGAACAGCGACACTGCCCTTCAGGATCGATTCGAAGTTATGCTCCTGGCCGTAATAGAGCTCGGTATCCTCGCGGTTCTGGCTTACGCTGGTGCCGTCCAGATCGATGCCGGCAAACAGGCCTTTATTGCGCGAGTAGCTGAGCAACTCGGCATTCATCTTCCAATCGGTCGACGCCTGTCCGCTGCGGCCGATCGGGCCTGCCGCGGCGGAGGCATCTCCGCCGATCTTGAATTTGTTCTTCAACAGATCTTGAAAGCCGCGATCGTTGACGGCCACCAGCACCAGATCGGTGGACTGGCCGCCAATCTGAAGGCCCCAAGAGCCGCCCGCCATGCGGATGAAAACCGGAGCGCTCCAGCCGTGACCCGTACGGCAGGTGACCACGCCCTGGCCATACTGACCGCCAAAGACGAATGCGCCCTTGATCATTCCCGGCACCACGCCCACACACGTGGCCTGCTCGAGAATGTTCAACGGAATGCTCTTGTCCTGGGCGCCCATGATCTGGTCCAGAACCACCTTGGCCGCGTCGATGCGCGCCTGCAAGTCCTCCCGAGTGGAGCCCGCAAAAGCAGCCGACGAAACCATAAAGCACATGCAGATCAAGGCAAGTATTCTCTTCATATCGTTGTCCCTTCCTCTCCGCGGCCTTCAGGCTGCGCAGATTGTTGAATCGTCCCGTTTAAGTCGTGCTGGAAATGGTCGAGTCGAGGAAACGAGCTCGCCTGGTGCATCACGGCGCGATAGCGATACCGGGGAGCACGGATCCGGGGAACCGCAATACACAAGTCGCCGGGACCAGCAGGGATCTGCGACCTTCCAAGAACCTAATTGGATTTTGGTTTCCCTGATTTTGCCCTGAGATTCATGTGAACCTGCAGGATCCGTCCGCGCCAAGTTGTCTCAAACAGGGTACAACATGCAGACCCGGCAGCGCATCCACAATTTGTGCGAGGCGCGGATCGAAACCGGATGAGAGGGTCTGGATGCCTCCACACCATCATGGAGGTGGACGGCAGAAGCGAAGAGTCGGGCTCGGAGCCTGCGGCGCGGACGACGGTCTGCTGCCGGCACGCAGCGCTTTTACACTGACCGCTTAAAGGAGCCACCGAGCATAAAGTCTCCGCCTCTGAAGGGGGATACTCACTCCCGATCTTCGGTTCAAACGATTCATGTCTTACCCTTGCGGAAAAACCTTACGCGGCCTTCTCGACAACCTCGGCGACCTCATCGGGCGTGTTGACGGGGCGGGTTGCGGTCCAGGCGACCAGTGCAAGACCCACGATCGCGGAGCCGGCGGCGGCCAGTTGAGCATTGGAGCAGCCCCACAGGACTTTGGGATTGCGGCGGATGAACTCGACCAGAAAGCGAGCCGTTCCGCTGAGCAGCAGATACTGGCCGAGAATGGCGCCGGTAGCGTGCGGCTTGCCGCCTCTCCACCACAGCCAGCCGCCGATGAGCAGCCCGGCAGCGAGTTCATAGAGTGGTGTGGGATAGACAGGCACGAAGGTCGGCTCAATGCCGTTGGGGAAGGCAATGCCCCAGGGCCTGAAGGTAAAGGACAAGAGATGAACCGGCTGGATCGGGATTCCATAGCAGCCATCGCCGGAAAGAAAGCAGCCGATGCGTCCGATGCCATAGCCGGCAGCGGCGGCGGGCGCGGCCAGATCGAGGGTCCGCAGAGGGCCAATCCTGGAGAGCCAGCCCTGCACCAGGAGCGCCGAGATGCCGAAGAGAAGCCCTCCGAACCATGCGAAGCCTGCCGAATCCCAAAGGACTCGCCACCCCGCCTCGTGAAACTCGATGGGCGTGTCGAGAACGTGCCACAGCTTGGCGCCGATAATGCCGGCAACGACGGCGACAGCCACCATACCGACGGCGTCGGCCGAAATCCGTGCGCGGTGGAAGTTGCGGTCCATGACAAAGCCCGCCGCCACGGCGGCCAGCCAGAGCATCAGCCCAAAGGTCGGAACGTTGAAATGCCAGAGGTGCAAATAGGGAATCATCGCTACTCAAGTATAGACGGGGTGGCCAATAAGATGGTTCGTGCCCTGCTGAATTGGATCAGATCGGGAATTTGCACAGGAGCGCTTGCACTCTCGCCCCGGCTACAGGCGATACTGAGTGCATGGATACCGTCCACTACCAGGCCCTCGAAGTTCTCTATACCCGGCAACAGATTGCCGAACGCGTCGCCGAAATGGGCGAACAAATTACCCGCGACATGAGCGGCGAAAAGCTGGTGATGGTGGGGGTGCTGAAAGGCGCTGCGCCATTCCTGGCCGACCTAGCGCGGGCCGTGCATGTGGATGCGACCTTTGACTTTGTGGCCACGTCGAGTTATGGCAAGGGGTTGCGCTCCTCGGGCGCGGTTAAGCTGATTAAGGATTTGGATGAGTCGATCGAGGGCAAGAATGTGCTCGTGGTGGAGGATATTCTCGACACCGGACTCACACTCTGCTACTTGCGCAAGCTCTTTCTGCAGCAACGACCCAGGACGCTGCGCATCGCCACGCTGCTCGACAAGCCTTCGCGGCGGATTGAAAAAATCGAGGCGGATTACGTTGGTTTTTCCATTCCCAATCTTTTTGTCATCGGCTACGGAATGGATTACGCGGAGCGCTACCGGAATCTGCCCGACATCTGCCTGATGACGCCCGACCATCCAGAATAACTGTTAGGACCCTTTCATGGCTGGCCCCTAATTGGTCCGGCCCTGATGGAAGGCGCCAGAGACTCGCACTCTCGCTGGAGAAACGGACGGCCACAAGATGAGTCAAGACGGGTGCCGATTCTGAATTGCGGAGAATAAGCTGACGCAAGCGGGGGACCTGCGCCAGCTCTGGTCTGGTTACTTCGCTGCTGCGGCCTTCTGTGCTGCCCAGCGCTTCTTGACGGCCTCGGCGATGCGCTTGCGTCCCTCGGGGCTCAGTTTCCTTTTCTTCTTGGCCGGCTTCGCAGCGGGGGCTGCAACCACCGCTGTCTTCCTGGGCCTGCCGGCCTTCCTCTTTGCCACCGGCGCGGCGCCGCCACTCAGCAATGCGCGTGCCTGCTGCAATTGGGCAATCTCTTGATCGATGGTTGCCAGAATTTCCGATACTCCCATGTGCTCCCCCTGGTTGATTCAGTCAAGTGGCCCGTCCTTTGCGCCGCTAAGTCGAGACACCACAGGCTCAGCCGCTTGCTCTAAGATACGATACTCGACTTATAACTTTTTTACAAACTGCGACGAGTTATTTCGAGGCCCATGCAAATAGATTGCTTGAATACTATGTACAATACTTTTTTGGGAAAAAGGATACCCTGGACGCGGTTTCATTTTTTGAGAAACAAGCCGGTATGAGATTGGTGATTTCTCGGATTGTCATCGCTTGCAAGATCTCATCCGTAACAGGCTGCATAAGAGGGATGTTAGGCCGAAATCCTTCCTTCGCAGCGCCGATTAGGGGCCGCTGAACAGATGCAGGCGGTCTATCGATTGGTTCAAGCTACCGCCGGCGATTTTGGTTCAAGCTCCCGCAGGCACTATACTCATCAGCGGCAGCACGTCCAATGAGCCGCAGGTCGAATACGGCATTGGGCCAGCCAGGAGCAGGACCGCATGACCGTAATCACCCCAATTCAGGAAGTGGACCTGGAATTCGATAACGGCAGCTTCGATTCAGCCGCATTCACCGCTGAGGCTCTGGCGAATTGGCAGGCTCTGGCTTCGGTGATTGACCACACGATGTTGAAGCCGGAGGCCACGCGCGAACAGGTGGAGAGCCTTTGCCACGAGGCGATCCGCTACCGCTTCGCATGCGCCATGGTCAACCCGGTTTGGGCTTGCACGGCCGTTGGCGTTCTCGCCGGGACACGTATTCCGGTGGGCGCGGTGGTCGGCTTTCCGCTGGGCGCGTCGCTGGTCTCCACACTGCGGCAAGAGGCGACGGCGCTGATCCGGCTCGGCGTGCGCGAACTGGATATGGTGATTCCCATCGGACCATTGAAGAGCGGCAATTATGTGGCGGTTCAGCACACAATCCGCTCCATCGCAAAGGTGACGCACGGACACGGCGCGCTGCTCAAGGTGATTCTGGAGACTGGGCTGTTGAACGTGGCTGAGAAGCTGCGCGCGTCGGAAATCGCCATTCAAGCCGGAGCGGATTTCATCAAGACCTCGACTGGCTTTGCCTCCGGCGGTGCAACTGCGGCCGACGTTGCTCTTATGCGCGGCGTGGCCGGCGCGCGTTGCGGCGTAAAGGCCTCGGGCGGCATTCGCACCCTGGCCGACGTAAGGGCGATGCTGGAAGTCGGCGCCAACCGCATCGGGGCTTCATCCTCGGTGGCGATTGTGCGCGAACTGGGAGCGGAATAAAGAGGCAGCTTCTAGCTGCTAGCCTCTAGCTGCTAGCTCCTTCTCAGCTCACGGCTCACGGCGTTCCAGTAGATGATTTCTCGCGCAGGAATATGAAACCAGGCACGGCGGAAGTTGCAGCCTCAGTTGTGGCAGTGGGACGCCGAGCCGGTGCGAAGAGCCGACAGCTGGAAGCCAGAGGCTGTCCCCCCGCACTGCTATGATTTTCTTCTACAGCGATGCCCGACACTCCACCATCTCCGCGCGAAGAACCGGAACTTGAGGGCGACTACCGCCCGGCGGATCCGGCCGCCGCGGGGGCGCATCTTGATCCGGCTAATATCCGCGTGGAGCCGGCGGATGTGGCCTACCTGATGCAGCTCACCGATGCGCTGAATACCACGTTGGATCTGGAGACGCTGCTGCGCCGCACTGCGGATCTGGTGCGAGCCGTCATCCCTTACAGCATCTTCGCCATTCTGCTCGAGAACGACCGCACGCACGAACTGCGGGTGAGGTTTCAAATCGGCCACACCGTGCAGGTGGAGCGGCTGCGCATTCCTCCTGGACAGGGAGTGGTGGGCCAAGTGGCGCTGACCCGCCAGCCGGTGCTGCTGAACGATGTGACTCAGTCAAAAGCCTACGTCCAAGTGAACCCTGATGTGCGCTCCGAACTGGCCGTGCCGCTGATTGTCAAGAACCGGCTGATTGGGGTGATGGATATCGAGAGCGAGCAGGCAGACTACTTTCGCCCCGAGCATCTGCGCCTGCTGACGCTGACTGCCTCGCGCATTGCCCAGGCGATCGAAAACGCGCGACTCTATGCGCGCGTATCGCGTCAGGCGCAGACGCTGACGGTGATGAACGAGATTGCCACCGAGCTGACTTCAATCTTGGACCTGGATCCGCTGCTGGAGCGGGTCGGTCAACTGCTGCGCCGGCTCATCGACTTCCAGATGTTTTCCATCATGCTGCTGGACGAGAAGGGCGAGATGCTGATCACGCGCTACGCCTGGCGCTTCGGATATGCGCATGCGCCCATGCGGCGGCTGCCCATCACAACCGGCCTGGTAGGTGCGGCGGTGCGCGAGTGGCGGCTGGTCAACGTCCCCGACGTGCTCAAGGATGCGCGCTACGTGGCGATGAACCCCGAGACCCGCTCGGAGCTTATTGTTCCCTTGTTTCACAAGGGACGCATCATCGGTGTGCTGGATCTGGAGCATACGCGGACAGGCTTTTTTAATGAAGAACACGCGCGAATGTTGACCACGCTGGCCGCGCAAGTGGCCATCGCCATCGAGAATGCGCGGCTTTACCAGGCGGTGAGGGGTCAGGAGCGGCAATTGGAGCGGGACATCACTATGGCGCGCGAGGTGCAATTGCGGCTGCTGCCGACGACCGCACCGGAGATGACCAACGCCGAGATGGCGGTGCGCTTCTTGCCCGCGCGCGCCATTGGAGGCGACCTCTACGACTTTTTGGACTACGGCCCCAGCCAGACCGCTATTGTGCTCGGCGACGTGAGCGGCAAGGCGGCGCCGGCGGCACTGTTTGCGGCGTTGGTGAGCGGCATCATGCGCTCGGCGGCGCAGCAGCAGCCGGGGCCGGCCGAGATGCTGGCCACGTTGAACGATGCGATTCAGGAGCGCAAGCTCGAATCGCAGTATGTGACTATGCTGTTTGCTCTGTGGAGCGACGAGAGCCGCACATTGACGGTGGCCAACTCGGGCGCGGTGCAGCCCGTCTTTTGCCGCGCCGGCACATCGGACTTGATGCGCGCCGAAGGATTCCCACTTGGGATGTTTCCCGATGTCACATACGATGAACTCACCGTCACCACCGAGCCAGGAGACGTCGTCATTTTTGTATCCGATGGAATTCTGGACGCGGAGAACGCAGAGGATGAGATGTATGGCCAGGAGAGGCTATCGGGCCTGCTTTGCAGCCAGCGCGACCACTCCGCGCAGGGGATTGCCGACGCCATTCTAGCCGACGTCAGCCGCTTCCTTGGCGATCAAGACCGCTTTGACGATGAGACGATCATTGTGCTGAAGGTGCAGTAGAGACAGTGATCAGTGATCGGTGACGAGTGACCGGTGTTCGCCGCTACTTCTGGCGCACGGGCGTCTTGTTCTCATAGAGCGTCAGGCGCTGCGAAAGCATCCCGGCCAAGGGCGCATTGCCTTGTCGAGTCGCGAGATCAGCTGCCTTCTGGTTCAGATCAACGGCCCGGTCATAACTGCCGGTCTCCGCATAAGCCGCGGCGAGAGTGCCCAGCACAGCCGGTTCGCGCCCCGATGTAAGTTGCGCGGCATGTTCGGCCAGCGCTACGGCCTCGCTTCCATTACGCAGAGTCGCATCCGTCGTCGTTGCCAGCACCCAAGCGGTCTCGTTCAGTACCTGAACGTTGTCCGGGTCCTTGCGCAGCGCTTGCCGCCATTGCGCCAAGCCCTCCGCCCGACGCCCTTTCATTACCAGGGCCATACCCAGGAAGTAGTGGGCTTCGGCCAGGTCGGGCTCAAGCTGCAAAGCTCGCTCGAAGTGCGGAATCGCCTCATCGGTCTCGCCCTTTTCGGCCAAAGACTGGCCTAAATCATCGTGGAACTCGGCGTTATCGGGAGCCAGTTCGAGCGCCCGCCGCAGGTGCGGAATCGCATCGTCCAGATTGTCTTTGGACATCAGCGCATGGCCCAGGTTGCCCTCGGCCGCGGCATAGGACGGATCCAATTCCTCCGCTTTGCTGAACTCCGTGACGGCTTCGTCGAGGTTGCCCTGCATGGCCAGAGCCATGCCCAGATTGTTGTACGCATGGGCGTACTTGGGATCGCTCTCGATGGCCTTGTGATACTGTTCCACGGCCTCATCGAGATGTCCCTGGCTGGCCAGCGCAAAGCCCAGGTTGTTGTGGGCCTCGGAGTACTCGGGATTGATCTCGATTGCCGCCTGAAGCTGCTCGACGGCCTCCGGCAAACGGTGCGCCTCAAGCAGCGCGCGGCCCAGATTGTTTCGCGCTTCGGCGTAGCCGGGATTGTCTTCGAGCGCCTTGCGGTAGTGTTCAATGGCTTCGCTCTTGCGTCCTGCGTCGTCGAGCGCGATGGCCAGATTGTTTTGCGCTTCAGGATAATTTGGCTTGATCAGCACGGCCCGCTGCAACTGGGCAATCGCTTCACCCTTCTTGCCCGCCTGCGCCAGCGTCTTGCCGTAGTTGTTGCGCGCTCGCGCGTCCTCCGGGCTCATGGCGATGGCTTTGGCCCACTCCGGGATCGCCGCGTCGAACTTGCCTTTCTTGGCCAGCTCAGCGGCTACATCATATTGCTTGTAAAAGTCCACTGCCGGCGTGGCGATGTGATCGATGCCGCTGGGGTCCATATTGACGAACTCGGGTATATTCACGGCGCGATTGGCAGCGGTCGAGTTCTCGATCAGGATCGCGGGCGTGTCATTGCCATCCGCATCGATATGCGTGAGGAACATCTGCGTGTAAGGCGAGCGGCTCTTCGACGAGAAGACCATCCAGCGGCCATTGGGCGAAAAGCTGTGCCAGGAGTTCATAAGCGGCGTATTGCAGTTCATGCGCCGGGCCACGCCGCCCTCCGCTGGAACAATATAAAGCTTGCCGTCGGGCCGCATCAGTTGGCCATTGCGCGCCTGGACATAGACGATCCACTTGCCGTCGGGCGAGACCTTGGCAAAGCTGTTGCTCATGCCGTTGTGCGAGGCGCCCTCGATGGGCTCGGGCTTGCCTCCAAGGCCATGATTGAAAGGGATGCGGTAAAGGTCGTATTGAATCGGCACCTCGGCCGGATCGTTGGCGTAGGCTGCCATCTTTCCGTCGGCGGCGAATGGCTCTTTTGCCGCGGCGTGCGCAAAGACCAGATACTTGCCATCCGGGCTCCAGACGGCGCTGGCCTGCACAAAACTCGGATCGTCCGCTCCGGGCAGCGGCTGAAACTTCTTCGTCTCGCGGTCATACCAGGCCAGGATGCCGCGCGTCGGATAGAAGACTTGCAGAAAGCGATAATCCTTGAAGTTGGCCACATAATAGAACGACGAGCCTTTGGTCCCCGGCGGCCGGATGGTGGTGACCACATAGCGGCCATCGGGCGAGACCTGCGACATAAACCCGACGCGCACCGGGCTGCCCGACTCTGTTGGGAAAGAGGACCACGAGATGACGTCCTGATTGCGAATTGTCATCTGCTTCGCGACCGGAACCATGGTGTAGAGGCCCTTGTCGTTCTGCGGCCCGTCCAGATCAAGGCCCAGCGTCTTGCCGTTGGCGGCGAAGGAGTGGCAGTTGGCGCAGGAGTGAAGGTCGGTCATCACCACATGGCTTCCCGTCTCCGAGACGCTGCGCATCCGCCATTCGATCAGTGGAATCGCGCTCGATGCCAGGGGTTTGATGAACCCCTTCTCGGTCTCCGACGGCATCAGCGGCACATCGCGATAAAAGATCGGGGCGCCAACCGGATCGGTTGAGACGCGCAACTTCATGCTTCCGCTTGAAACAGGCGTGGTGTCGTTTCCCGCCGCAAAACCGCGGATGGTGATGGTAGCGGCCTCGGTGACCGAGTGCTGCCGGATCGCCGCCCACGTCGTTGCGTCGGGTTTGTAAGTGTGTGCGGTGGCCTGCTCGGCAGTCAGTTCGGGCGGCCTGTTCGTGTCGGAGACGGCGCGTGGGTCGATCTCGCCGATGCGCATCGGCTCGCCCTTTGACGAGACCACTGCCGGCGCAGCACCGTCCTCGAAGGTGATCTCGATCTGCCAGGTGACCGCATTCTCCGTGGAGTCGCGCCACTGAAAGGTTGGAGCAGCCATGTCGGGGGGGAAGACTGAACCGTTCAGCGGATAGTCGATGGAAATCGCGGAAGGATCGTTGAGCGCACTGACAACTGGAATATCTCGAGCCGCAAAAAGGCCGGCCGCGAGCAAGGCGCCCACCGCCGCGCAGACAAGGATGAACCTGCGAATGCCGTCCCTGTTTTCGTAGGGCGTTCCGCACATCTTGGTCCGCAGATCCAGGCCGTTTGCGGAATCCTGGTTCATTTGAAACTCCCGGGGGCGCGATTTCGATTCCAGCCGGATTGCGCACCGGCTCGGCGTCAGTATACTCCCGAAAGCCACCGCCGGTCGCGCCTATCGAGCATCCGTTGTTTAGACTCAAATAGACACACTTTCTGGAGCCGCCTTGACAGAAGAACGCATCATCCGACCGGCAAAGAATGTTTACGGCAGTCTGCGCCTGCCCGGCGACAAGTCCATCAGCCACCGCTACGGAATGCTGGCCGCATTTGCGGACGGCACCTCGCGGTTTACCAACTTCTCGACCGGCGCTGATTGTGCATCGACGCTCGCGTGCATGAAGGCGCTGGGAGCGTGTGTGCGTGTGCTCGACGACGGTTCGGTAGAGGTGACCGGTGTGAGTGGACGTGTGACGCCTACGGAGACACCTCTCGATTGCGGCAACTCCGGTTCAACGATGCGCATGATCAGCGGCCTGCTGGCGCCGCAGGATGGCCACTTTACGCTGGTGGGCGACGCATCGCTATCGCGCCGGCCGATGGAACGGATTCGTAAACCATTGGCAGCGATGGGCGCAAGGCTCACACTCACCGAGGGTCACGCGCCGTTGACCATCGAAGGCTGCGCGCTCAAGGCAATCGATTACACGACGCCCGTGCCCAGCGCGCAGGTGAAGACCTCGATTCTGCTGGCTGGGTTGCAGACTGCCGGAACGACCACAGTTTGCGAGGCGGTGCGCACGCGCGACCATAGCGAATTGGCCCTGCGAGCCTTCGGCGCAACGCTCGATCGCACTGTGGACTCTGTCTCGATTGTGGGGCCTCAGACGCTCCATGCCATCGAGGCCGCGGTGCCCGGCGACATCTCCTCCGCTGCGTTCTTTCTGTGCGCCGCGGCCTTGTTTCCCGGCTCCAGCCTGGTGCTGGACTTCCTTGGCCTGAACCCGACGCGCGCCTCCCTGCTGGACGTGCTCACATCGCTCGGCGCGCGCATCAGCGTGCTGAATCTTGAAGAAAAGAACGCCGAGCTGGTCGGCACAGTACAGGTCACGGCGCCAGCCGAAGGGCTCGGGTCGACAGAGATTTCCGGTGCGCTGGCTGCGCAACTGATTGACGAGCTGCCGGTGCTGGCCGCTATCGGCCCATACACCAGCGGCGGCATCCGCATTCGCGACGCCAAGGAGTTGCGTGTGAAAGAGTCCGACCGCATCGCATTGGTGGCGAAGAATCTGCGTGCCATGGGCGCTGAGGTCACGGAGTTTGAAGACGGGCTTGATGTGCCTGGAGGGCAAAGGCTTCACGGTGCGACGATCGATTCCGGCAGCGACCACCGTATCGCCATGGCCTTCAGCGTGGCCGCATTGCGCGCCGAGGGCGACAGCATGATTCGGGGAGCCGAGTCGGCGGCAATCAGCTTTCCTGAGTTCTTCGACCTGCTGGATCTGGTGGCGGAGCGGTAGAGCGGGAGTCCATCGTAACCCACCCTTTCCATAGAAAAACCGGAAAGGGTGGGGTGGAGAGATTCTCTTGCCAGCTTGCCGACTGGCGTCTTACTGGGCAGGAGGCGGAGTGGTCGAAGGCCCCTTGGTCTCCTTGACCGGCGAGACCCCGGGAACGACGGGGGTGGTGTTCACAACTCCCGTCGCCGCATCGTTGAGGTTGATGCCATAGTGCTGCAACGTGGAGGCGAGTGTCTGGTAGAGGCCGGCGCGGTCTTTGGCGTATTGGGCGTTGGCCGCGATCAGATTGTCCTCCGCCGTAGCGAGGCTGCGCTCCTGGAGCAGGACATTGGCCGTGGTGGAAGCGCCGAGGTGCAGCTTCTTGACTTCGGCGTCGACGCTTTGCTGCTGAAAATCCCTGGCGGCGATCGATGCCAGAACCTGCGCCCGGTCGTTGATCAATGCAAACTGCGCATTCACCACATTCATGCGGATTTGCGTGTAGAGCTGTTCGAGGTGCAACTCCGCCTGGCGATACTCCATCAGCGACCGCGCTTGCACCGACTGCGCGTACCTGTTGCCGATAGGAATGGTTATATTGAACCCGAACCCCTTGTCCGGGGACGAGTTATTGAAGGCGTCGCCGGCGGCTGTTCCGTAACTGCCCGTGCCTGCGGGGCAGGTGCCTCCGTAATAGACGGGATTGCAATGCGAGTTGGCCGGACCGGCTACACCCGATCCGCCCAGATAGCCGAAGATATCGACCTGCGGCAGCAGACCGTTGCGTACGCCCTTCAGAGTGATCTCATCGTTCCTGAGCGCGAGCACTTGCTGCTCCAGAACGGGACTCTGTTGAAACGCCTGCTGCACCAGAGTCTCGACAGGCTGTTTTTCCTCTGGAATCTCTTCGACGGTCACACGGTCGGTCGGAATCACAGGGGCGGTCGAGAGCGCCGGATCGTTCAGGTTGCGGGCAATGGCCTGTTTGATGATCTGTTGCTGATAGTTCAGGGAGCTCTGTGAACTGATCAAGGCCTGCTTGTCGCTGGCGACAGCCGAGTCGTCCTGTACCACTTGCAGCGGAGCCACCGTGCCGATCTCCAACTGCTTGCGGTCGTCGCCGGCCAGCTTGGTGCTCTGTTCTAGGGCGCGCTGCTTGGATTGCACATCCTCGTAGGCCTGTACCAGCCCCCAATAGATGGTTTCTACCTGGTTGACCGTGTAGAGAATCTGCTGGCGGAAAGACGAGTCGGCAATGCGCCGGTCGTTCAGCGCCTGGTAGATGAAGCGCTTATTCACCCAGATGCCGGCGCCCTGAAGCAGGTGCTGAGTCACCTGGGCATTGAAGCTCGAGCTGTACAGCGGGCTGAAGGCCGAAGTGCCGTTGGTTGAGGTGGCGGAGCTGTTGTCGAAGCCGAACTGGAACGCGGTACCTGTCACGAAACCCTGGTTGTAAGTGAAGTTGTAGGTGTTTGTCGTGCTGGTTCCACCGGTAAAGAAGCTGCTCGAGGGCGAGCTTGCGCGATCGAATTTGAGAGCTGCGGAAACGTATGGTTCCAGGCTCTCCGGCTGCGGGCCGCTGCCCGCCGTAGTAAACGTCACTCCGCCTGAACCGGAACCGGCGCCACCCGCGCCGCCCGATGTTCCGCCTGGACCGCCGCCAGTGGTCGATGTCGAAGCCGAACCGCTCAATGTGTTGGCGACCAGGCCGGTCGGTACGCCCAGCGGCTGCGCTCCGGTGCGCGTACGCAGAATATCCGTATCGGCAATATCCAGGTCGTAGCGGGCGATCGCAATGTCGTAGTTGTTCTCAAGAGCCAGCGCGAGTGCGTCAGAGAGGCTCAAGTAGATTTTGCCGTCCTTGACCAGGTCGGTCAGCCGTACTGAATTCACGAAGCTGGCCTTGGGGATGGAGGTGGGGCGATACATGTTGATCGGATCTCCCAGAAGCGGACCAGCGGGCTTGGAAAAATCGCGCTGCGACGAACGCAGGTTCAACGGCTGCGTCAGCGCCGGCGCGGGAGCCCCCGGCAGCTCCGAGGCCGCCTTATCCGGAGCAGTCGCCCCGGCTCCCGTCACCTGCTGTGCAAATCCTGAAGGTGTTCCCGCTGCCAGCGCCAGCATGAATACTGCTACGGCGCGCAACCGGTTACCTGCCTGCAATCGAGTTGCCTGTACAGAACTGACATGCGCACTCTTCATCTGCTGCTCAAACACACGATTTCCGAACAATTGCATGGTTCCTCTCCACAACATGGATTCTCTTAGGAAGATACTGATGCATGTGGGGCGCCATTCTTCAAGACGCCCGGAGAGCCTCTCCGGACGCAAATTTGTGATTCTTTGAGGACAACCTACGTTTGCCGGCCAGCCAAAAACCTTCGGCTTATTGGTCAATACGCGCCTGGCGCCGAATTCGTTCCAGCCGAAATTCGTTCCAGACAGTCCGTTCCCGGCCGTCTGGCCAGTCCAGGGTTCGAAAGCTGAGTATATCAACCAGGGATCGAGGAAATGGGGAATGCGGACCTGCGAACATGCCGGAGACCCTGTGGTTAATGGCCCTCAAATGGGGACAGACCTAGCGGCGAGCGAATGCATCGAGCCCCATTGCCGGCCCCGGCCCAGAGTGCCGCTTCATTCGTGCCGACTTGCCGCCGGTACACTGTTCTCAGGACCAGCTCAACTTGACCGAAAACTGCGAACCCGCGCCCACGCTCCAGAACTGGAAGCTGACCCTGGCCTACGACGGGACGGAGTTCCGTGGCTGGCAGGTGCAGCCCGGCGAACGCACCGTCCAGGGCGAATTGCAGGCCGCGCTAGGGCGCATCACAGGCGAATCGCCCCTTCCTCAGGGCTCCGGCCGCACCGATGCCGGAGTTCATGCGCTTGGCCAGGTGGCCAGTTTCGCGCTTGCCGCGCCGATTCCGGCCCAGAATCTGCAACGCGCCCTGAATCGAACCCTCCCACCGGCCATCCGAATTCTGGAAGCGAGAATGGTACGAAGTGCATTTCATGCGCGGCACTCGGCCGTGGCCAAGAGCTATGAGTACCGGGTCTTCCGCGAGGCGCTTTGTCCGCCATATCTGTCCCGTTACGTCTACGCCTGCTCCTGGCCGATGGACATGGAAGCATTGCAACGGGCGGCCAAGCTCTTTGAGGGCGAGCACGATTTTCTCAGCTTTGCAGCCACCGATCCCGATCTGGCGAACCGGAGCCTCGACGCGAATGGGGAGCCAGAACACCGGCCATTGCCGCGGGAGGGATTTCAGATTCAAGCTCCTGCGGCGCCGACCGTGCGAAGAATCTTCTCTTCCATGTGGGAGGAGCAAGCGACCGAGGCGGGCAATTTACTGGTCTATCGCGTCCGGGGTAGTGGATTTTTGCATCACATGGTGCGCAATTTGGTGGGAACAATGCTGGATGTGGGCCGGGGACGGCTCCGCTGCCATGAAATCCCTGCAATCCTCGCCGCCCGCAGCCGCGCTGCTGCTGGACCGACAGCTCCGGCAAGGGGGCTGTTTCTGCACTCGGTGGAGTACGACGAGCAGGATGAATAGCCTTCGTCAGCGCCGCCAAGGGGAACTGGAGCTATGCTGATCCGGTTCTCCTGCTACCCTGAAGCCAACGGCATGGCTTCCTCTGCCCACAACTCGGCCTTCACCCGGGTGACGGCGCTGGCCACCCAGCGGCCGGTTCACTCGGCATTCGCGTGGTTGCACGGTAATCCCAAAACAATCATGGATTGGCAGGCTGAGATGGTGGCCATTCCCGCGCCGCCCTTCGGCGAAGAAGCGCGATCCGCGTGGCTGGCCGCCCGCTTCATAGAATCCGGTCTCAGCGGCGTGGAGACAGACGCAATTGGCAACGTCTTCGGCTGGCTGAGGGCCGCCAAGCTGCCGGCAGAAAGCACCGGCCCAGTGGTGGTGCTTTCCGCACACCTGGACACTGTCTTTCCTGCCGGAACCGTTTTGAAGCCGGTGCCGAATGGTGACCGCCTGGACGCTCCCGGAGCCTGTGATAACGGCGCAGGGGTGGCAGGAATGCTGGCCATCGCGCAAGCCCTCGCGGCCAGCGGAGCGGAGCTGACCGCGCCGCTCGTCTTCATGGGCAACGTGGGTGAGGAGGGCGAGGGCGACCTGCGTGGCGTGCGGCACCTCTACAGCCATGGAGCGCTGGCCGGCCGCATCGCCGCACATATTGTCATGGATGGCGCGGGCGCGGACTCGGCCGTGACCCAGGCCCTGGGAAGCCGTCGCTACCGGGTTACGGTCGCCGGCCCCGGCGGACACAGCTTCACCGATGCGGGGACGCCCAACCCGATTGCGGCGCTGGCCTCGGCGCTAACCATCGTGGCCGGGACCCAACTACCCGAGGAGCCGCGAACGACGCTGAACCTGGGCACGATTCATGGAGGCACCAGCGTCAACTCCATCCCCGAAAGCGCACAAGCTTCAATCGATTTCCGATCCACCAGCGCCGAGCAGCTTCTGCTGCTGGAGGTTGCCCTCCATCGCGCCGTCGAGGATGCCGTGGAACTCTGGAACGACAAGGCAAAATCCGCCGCAAAGATCGGCAAAGGTCTCTTGACCTTTAAGATCGATAAGATTGGCGACCGGCCAGCCGCGCAACTGCCCTCCGGCTCGCCCCTGCTTGAAGTTCTTAGTGCCGTGGACCGCCATCTCGGTCTGCGTACCGATCTGCGACTGGGCTCGACCGACGCCAACATTCCGCTCTCGCTGGGGGTTCCGGCTCTATCAATCGGCGCGGGCGGCGACGGCGGCGGCGCGCATACCCTGGCCGAGTGGTATTCCGCGAGGGACCGCGAAACCGGGCTGAAGCGGGTGCTGCTGCTTGCACTGGCGATGACCGAATGGGCGGCGGAGCAGTAGTGTGATGCATCCCCACTGCTTGCGTTCGAGGCTGCTGCAATAATCGAAATCAATGAAGCTGCGCGCTTATCTGCTGATGCTGTTGGTAGTCGCCGTGTGGGGTTCGACCTTTGTGGTGGTCAAAGGAGCGCTCGCCGATGCTACGCCGGCAGCCTTTAATCTGGCGCGGATGACCTTGGCCTTTGCAGTGCTGGCGGTGGGTTATCACCGTTACTGGCGTGAGATTCGCTTGTGGCAGGTAGCGGCTGGGGCGATGGTTGGATTGTGCCTGGCAGTTGGCTACCAGTTCCAAACCACGGGACTGGCCCGCACAACGCCCTCGAAGTCGGCATTCATCACCGGGCTGATGGTGGTGCTGGTGCCACTGCTCGCGACGATTCCCGGCCTGCGGCTCTCTGGTGCGATGGCGCCGCGCTGGAACGTATTCCTCGGCGCCGCGCTGGCCTTCATCGGGATCGTGCTGCTGACCGCGCCCGCCGCCCCACTTGCGCTTGGTCCGACTTCGTTGTCGGGGCAGGCCGCGCATCTCTTGCCCGACATGAAGTCGATCAATCTGGGCGATGTGCTCACTCTCGGCTGCGCGGTCGGTTTTGCCTTCCACTGCCTGGCGCTCAGCCACGTCTCTCCGCGTATCGGCTTCCAGTCCCTGGCGCTGCTCCAGGTGGGCTTTTGCGCTCTCTTCATGGCGCTGAGCCTGCCTCTGATCGAGCGTCCGCACATTGCCTGGACGCCTCGCGTCGCTGCGGCGCTTGGCATCTCCGCCGTGCTTGCGACCGCCGTTGCATTCTCCATCCAGAGTTGGGCGCAGTCGGTGCTGCCGCCCACGCACACCGCCCTGCTGCTAACGCTGGAGCCTGTCTTCGCCTGGATCACCTCGTTTCTCGTGATGGGTGAGCGGCTTGGGCTTCGCCCGGCCAGCGGCGCGTTGCTGATTTTGGCGGGCATCGCACTGACGGAGTTGATGCCGCAGCCGCATCTGCCGACGGCGCATGAAGCGTGAAAGAAGCAGGGAACTGGGGTCAGGGAACAGGAGAAAGCGCGGTGATTATGCGCCGCCGCGGAACTGAATGATGCGGCGACGGTCGCGCTTGGACGGGCGGTGCTCCGGCAAGGGCGCGAACTCGTGCATTGCCTTGCGTTCGGCTGCGAGTCGGGACCGCGCAGCCTTGCTGGCGTCGGTTTCCTTGTAGAGCGTCTGCGCCACCGCTGCCGGACCGCGCATCTGGCTGAGCGCAAGGACCTCGATTTGAAAGTCTCCGCCTTCGTTCTTCACTTCGAGCCGGTCGCCGATGCGAACTTCGCGGGCGGGCTTGGCAGCGATCCCGTTCGACAGGATGCGGCCCAGATCGCAGGCCTTCGATGCCTGCGCACGCGTCTTGAAGAAGCGTGCTGCCCAAAGCCACTTGTCGATGCGGATCGAGTCCATGAGGCTATTGTCGTACATGAAGCACGGTCTCCAGACTGTTTCTATCCTGCATTGGAAGAGCGAGAAACTGTGCAAAGTTGTGTTTCAATCTGGCTGAAAAAGCTCAAAAAGGCGGCATTTTCGGCCAGAATTGGGTCAAAATCTGCCCTCTGTGTTTACCGATCAGTCAACAGGAATAAATAGCAAGTTGTTTATATAGTGCAAGTTGCAGGAACTAGATGGGCTGAAAAATGATTTTCACAGGGGGTGGGGGGTGGGGTATAAACCGGGCACATGCCTGACAGATTGGTCACCGCAGCTTCAGGGTAGCAGGATGCCTGAAATACTCTGCAAAACATATCCAGGCGATGATCCGAGGTTCTTCCTGCGACATCGACAGATATGCGGCGACAAGGAGCACTTTATTTCTTATACTTGCACCACTATGTATCCCGACGCCCCACTCACCGTTGAACGTCAGGCAGGCCGAAGCCCCGGCACGCGAATCCTCCATTTCATCGGCCCGCTCACGCTGCGCAATCTCTTTACGTTTCAGGAGGAGCTGCGCAAGGGCCTGGAACCGCAGGTCGCCATTCTCGACCTCACCGGAGTTCCGTATATGGATTCGGCGGGGATGGGTGCGCTCATCAACTACTACGTCCACTGCGAGAAGAACGGCATCGAGATGACCGTCGCCGGGGTGAGCAGCCGGGTGATGGAACTCTTCAAGCTGACGAAGGTGGATACGGTCATTGCGCTGGCGGCGACCGTGGATGAGGCCGAAGACAAGTCTTAGCGCCCCGACTTTCTCCTGCCCCTAAAGTACACTGGGGTTGGAGTTGGGCATGCAAGGGTTATGGGCCAAGACGCGGACTACGCTGGAGATGATCAAGTGGGAGCACTCGATCTTCGCGCTTCCGTTTGCGCTGACGGCGGTGCTGCTGGCGGCGAACGGGCTGCCCGGCTGGCGGACGCTCCTGTGGATTCTGGTGGCCATGGTCTCGGCGCGGTCGGCGGCGATGGCCTTCAACCGCTGGGCGGATTCCGATCTTGACGCGGCCAATCCGCGAACCAAGATGCGCGCCATTCCGGCTGGATTGCTGACACGGGAGTTTGTGCTGGGCTTTACGGCGCTGGCGGCGGCGGTGTTTGTGCTGGCCTGCGCCGAGCTGAACCGGCTTACGCTCATCCTGGCGCCCGTTGCTCTGGCGGTGCTGCTGGGCTATAGCTATCTGAAGCGCTTCACGCGCTGGTCTCACCTGGGGCTGGGGCTGGCGCTGGGACTGGCTCCCACGGCGGCGTGGATCGCGGTGCGCGGGTCTCTCGATGCGAGGATTCTGGTGCTGACGGCGGCGGTGACGCTGTGGGCGGGGGGCTTCGATGTGCTCTACTCCTGCCAGGACTGCGAGCACGACCGGGCGGCGGGGTTGCACAGCCTGCCGCAGGCGGCGGGGATTCCGGCGGCCTTCTGGACGGCGCGGGCGATGCACCTGGCGATGCTGGGGCTGCTGGTGTGGTTTGGGGAAGTGTTCTATTTTCGGACAGTCGGCTGGCTGGGCATTGCGACCGTGGGGCTGCTGCTGGCCTATGAGCACTCGCTGGTTTCGCCAAACGACCTGCGGCGGCTGAATGCCGCATTTTTCACGATGAATGGCGTGATTGCGATGGTGTTTCTTGGG
Organism: Occallatibacter sp.; assembly: GCA_049522255.1. Lineage (GTDB taxonomy): Bacteria > Acidobacteriota > Terriglobia > Terriglobales > Acidobacteriaceae > Telmatobacter. The sequence goes on along the minus strand of JBEKOA010000041.1, from coordinate 10,049 downwards.
TTTGTGGCGGGGGATCTGTGGTTGAGGTAAATGGAGCCAGTGGCTCGTGGTACCCCAGGTCCCAGAGTCGGGACCTTGATGGGCATCCGGTCGATTGTCAGCATTAACATTTGAGGAAGGATTCTTGAAATGAACGCATTCCTGAATTTTGCCCTACGGATTATTGCCATGGCGGTAATTGTAACCAGCGCCAGCTCCCTTGGTGCCCAATCCGTTGTGCCTGCCGGCCAAACCGACTCGATCACCGTGAGTATCTCTCTCGATAAGGATCACTTTCCGGTCGGTCAATCACCAAGGGTCCTTGCAACGATGATCAACCGAACGGACCGTGACCTGTATTTAAATGGCAATTGGTACCGAGTCCACATCGATGGGGAAAATGGTGAGCCGCCGACGACCTTGAGTCAGCGCATGACAACGGGCAAACTTCTTCCCGGTGAGGCCCGACTGCGTGAAGATGAGAACGGTGAAAATTTCATTCCGGCTGGGAATTCGAGAATCGAGAAGTTCGATGTCGAAGATCTCTACGATTTGAGTGCGCCTGGTAAATACAAAGTATTTGTGGATATCAAGGATCCCTTGTCGGGGAAGTGGCTGCGCACAAACACGGTGCAGTTCGAAATTCAAGCACCGGCTCAATAGGTTTGACTTCTCGCCCGTTGCCTCGCCAGAATTCTATCGGGCGAAGGAAGTGGTCGATTTGTGGTTGGCAAGGAGAACCAGAAAAAAATGAAGATTGCAATTCAGGGCGAGCCGGGGTCATTCAGTCACGAGGCGGCGTTGAAACTGGTCCCCGATGCGGAGATCGTCCCTTGTCCGCTTTCGGCGGAGGTCTTTGCGGCGCTGAGCGGGCGCGCGGTAGATGTGGCTGTGATTCCCATCGAGAACAGCCTGGCTGGCTCGGTGCTTGAGCACTTTGACCTGCTGCTAACCCATGATGTGCGAGTGGAGCAGGAGACGATGGTACGCATCAGGCACAATCTGATTGCCCTGCCCGGCGTGAAGATCGGACAGATCGAGCGCGTCTCTTCGCATCCGGTGGCGCTGGCGCAGTGCCGGCGGTTCCTGGCCGCGCACCCAATGATGACGGCTCTCGCCGCATACGACACGGCGGGCAGCGTGAAACAACTGGTGGAGTCGGGCGACCGCCATGCAGCAGGTATAGGCAGCGAGGCGGCGGCGCGCTACTATGGGGCGGAAGTATTGCAAGCCGGCATCGAGGATAACCCGGAAAACTATACGCGCTTCTTCCTGGTGCGGAGAGCGGCAGAGGCGGTCACCGATCCCAAGTCGAACAAGATCAGCCTGGCGTTTTCAGTTGAGAACCGTCCCGGATCGCTGGTGGCCGCGCTGGTTGGACTCGCTGATATTGGCGCCAATATGACGAAGATCGAATCGCGTCCGGTGCATGGCAAGCCATGGGAATATATGTTTTATGTGGATTGCCAGATGAAGGCCGCCGAGGAAGGTTCGCGGGCCGTCGAGGCGCTCATGCCCCATTGCGACATGGTGAAGGAATTGGGCCGCTACCGGGATGCTGGACGTTAGCGCTGCTTCCTAAAAGGTCACAAAAGCAAGAACAACTGCAGGTCCTTCGACTCAGCTTCGCTCAGGATGACAAGTTTTTTGGCTCATGAGGGGGGCGAAATCTGCGGAAAAGACGAACGGCCGGGAGTGCGGATCTGTTTCCTGGTTGCGCCCCGGCCGTTCGCGGAGGATACACATGACGTTGTTTCTGATGCCCGTGATTTCACTGTCGCACAACCGACGGTAATTGTACGCAAATCTGCCTGTGGAAGTTCCATTCCAGGCAACAGGGCGCAAGCTGTTTCATTGAGGGCGCGCGGGAAATAGGTCAGCGAAAGAAAGATCAAAGCACCGGCATTCTGCTCGGTTAAGACGCCCTAAGCAACGAAGTACTTCGCCTGGGGATGATGAACGACGATACAGTTGGTGCTCTGCTCGGGCTCTAACAAGAAACTCTCCGTGAGACGCACGCCGATCTTTTCTTCTGGCTTGAGGAGGCGGAAGATCTTCGCCTGGTCTTCCAGATTCGGACAGGCCGGGTAGCCGAAGCTATAGCGCGAGCCGCGATACTTCTGATGGAAAAGATCGGAGATGCGCTGTGAATCTTCGCCGGCAATCGAGAGAAACTGGCGCGCCTGCTTGTGGGCCAACTCGGCCAGCGCCTCGGCTGTCTCAACTGAGAGGCCATGCAGATACAGATATTTGGTAAAGTCGCCGGCCTCGAAGAGCTTTGCGGTTTGGCGGCTGGCCTCGTCGCCGATGGTGACGATGGAGAAGCCGACCACGTCGCGCCGGGGCGTCCCGTTCCTTCGATTTTCCAGCGGCTCGAAGAAGTCGGCGATCGAGAGCCTGCGGCCCTGGGACTGTCGCGGCAGGGTGATGCGTTCGAGTTCGCGCTCCGGGGCATCGGGATCGAAGATGACCAGGTCGTTGCCCTGGCCGGCACAGGGATAGAAGCCGATGATCGATTTAGGCTCGAACCAGCCCGCGGCCTTGACCTCTTCTTCAAGGTCGAAGAGGATCGGGCGATACTTTTCTTCTACCAGGCGAAGATAGTCGGCCTGCGCAGCGGTCTTCAACTGCCACTGATTTTTGAAGAGCGCGGTCTCGTTGATATAGGGAAAGATCTCGTCGAGGATGTAACTCTTGTAAACATTTGCGCCCCAGTAGGCGGGGGTTGGAATCGCGGCGACTCGTTCGACGACCGGTGATCGGCCCTCGGGCGTCAGCTCGACCAGGGTTAGATCAGGCGTGGCGGCGCCGGGCTTGTTGAAAACTTTGACCGTCCGGCCCTCGGCTTCCCTGCTCTCGCGGACCGAGTGCTCATCTGAAGTGAGGTCGGCCATTGCATGCAATCCGGCGAAGGCGTCCTCGGCATAAAAGACGGGCCCCGCGTACTCCTTGCGCAAGTCTTCCTCGACGTATTTGCGGGTGAGCGCGGCGCCACCGCAGATGACAGGAATGCTGAGACCGAGGCGCTCTAAATCCTGCAGGACATATTTCATTTCCAGCGTGGACTTGACCAGCAGGCCGCTAAGGCCTATAGCGTCTGCGCCGTGCTCGCGCGTTGCGGCAATGATGGCGTCGGATGGCTGCTTGATGCCCAGATTGACGACGCGATATCCGTTGTTGGAGAGGATGATATCGACGAGGTTTTTGCCGATGTCGTGCACGTCGCCCTTTACCGTCGCTAGGACCATCGTTCCTTTGCCGCCGCCGTCGGACTTCTCCATCTTCGGTTCAAGATACGCGACTGCTGCCTTCATCACGCCGGCTGAGTCGAGCACTGACGGCAGTTGCATCTTGCGCGCGCCGAAGAGGTCGCCAACGGTCTTCATGCCGTCAAGCAAGACGGTGTTGATGAGGTCTAGCGGCGTGTGATCAACGAGAGCAAGTTCAAGCGTCTCTTCGAGCGATTGCTTTTGCTCGCCAAGCCCGATGGTGCGCTCGCCGCGGATGATGAGCTGCTTGAGCTTCTCGTCTGTGGTGAGGCTCTCGACCTCGATCTCTTCTTCCTGTACAGAGCCTTTGCCGAGACCCGTGAAGTGAGCCATGTAAAGTTGCAGCGGATCTCCGGCCTCGCGGTCTTGAAAGATGAGCTTGCGAGCTAGCTCAACTTCTACTTCAGGAATCTTGTATAACGGATAGATTTTGGAGTAGTTGACGATGGCTGTGTCGAGGCCCCGGTCAACCGCCTCCTTGAGGAAGACGGAGTTCAGCACGCGGCGGGCGTATGCATTGAGGCCGAAAGAAATATTGGAGACGCCGAGCACGGTGCGCGAGCGCGGCAGTTCGAGCTTGATGCGGCGCACTGCTTCAAGGGTTTCGATGGCGGCCGAGCGATAGTCCTCCTGGCCGGTGGAGATGGGCAGGGTGAGCGCGTCGAAGATGAGATCCTCAGGCCGCAGACCGTACTTGTTCACCGCCAGATCGTGAATGCGATGGGCAATGGCGACCTTGCGATCGGCGGTGAGCGCCATGCCTTGTTCGTCGATGGTAAGCGCGATGACCGCGGCCCCATAGCGGCGTGCCATGGGCAGCACGAGGCTGGTGCGTTTTTCGCCGTCTTCGAGGTTGATGGAGTTGATGATGGGCTTGCCGGGGATGCGCTTGAGCGCCTCCTCGATGACGTTGGCCTCGGTGGAATCGACGACAATCGGCGCGGGTACGCGGGTGGCGATTTTTTCGAGCACTGCATTCATATAGCCGACCTCATCTTCGCCGACGATGGCGCAGCAGAGGTCGAGCATCTGCGAGCCCTCGCCCACCAACCTTTTCGCCATGGTGAGAATGCCGTCATAGTCCTCGGCGCGCACCATGTTGCGAAAGGTCTCAAGGCGCGTGGTGGTGTTCATCTCCTCGGCGATGATGATCGGCTGGGCGTCGGCCTCGAGCGGCTGAGCCGAGTACGCGCTGGCCGCGACCGATTGCGGTTTGACTGAGCGGGGCGCGGGGCTGACACCCTTCAAAGCTTCGACGACTGCGCGCAGATGCTCAGGGGTGGTGCCGCAGCAGCCGCCGACGACCTGCACGCCGTAGTCAACAACGAATCGACGAAGATGCAGCGCCATTTCCTGGGGCGTGAGCCTGTAGACTGCATGACCGCCATCGTTCTCCGGCAAACCCGCGTTCGGAATCACGCTGATGGGAATGCTTGAATTCTGGCAGAGAAAGCGAACGGCGTCGTTCATCTGCTCCGGACCGGTGGCACAGTTGAGGCCAATCACATCTGGCTGGAGAGCCTCTAGCACAGCCAACGCAGCGCTAATCTCCGAACCCAGCAGCATGGCCCCGCTCTCTTGCAGCGTCACCTGCGCCTGCAGGGCAACGTTGCGGCCTGCGCCGGGAATCCTGCCTTCCTTTGCATCGCGAATGGCATCCTGGCAAGCGGCAATCGCGATCTTGACTTGGAGCAGATCCTGGCAGGTCTCGATGAGCAGCACGTCTACGCCGCCCTCGATCAGCGCTTCAGCCTGCTCGCGATAGGTCGCGGCCATGGCGTCGTAGCCGATATGGCCGAGCGACGGCATCTTGGTCGTAGACCCCATGGAGCCGGCGACAAATCGCGGTTTATCCGGCGTCGTGAACTCATCGGCGACAGATCGCGCCAATCGCGCCGCGGCAACATTCAGCTCCCTTGTTCGTTCTGCAATGCCAAACTCCGCCAGCATGATGCGCTGTCCACCGAAGGTATCGGTTTCGATCACATCGCAGCCCACCTCAAGATACGAAGCATGAATCGCACGGATGACATCCGGCCGCGAGAGCACCAGCAACTCATTGCAGTTCTCTTTGCCCCAGAAATCCTCAAGAGTAAGGTCGTATTTATGGATACTGGTGCCCATCGCGCCGTCATAGACCAGCACGCGCCGTTTCAGTTCTGAAAGAAAGTCCGCCAAATTGGCTCCTGACCTCGTGGTCGCCATGGGATTACTGAGAAAATACAGCCAACCTTTAAGGATAGCTTGAGATTCTGAGTTGAGGGGAGTTGCGAAAGGAGCGGGATGCTATTTGGCTCCCGTCAGCGCGCTCAGCGGCACCAGCATATCTTCCTTGCGCATGACCAGGTTGGTGGCGTTCAGGGTGGCCAACTCGAAGCCATGGCCGTGAGTGATGGCGTCGGTGGGGCAGGCCTCGACACAGTAGCCGCAGAATATGCAGCGGTTGTAGTCAATGTTGTAGACCTTGGCGTAGCGCTCGGAGGAGGAGATGCGCCGCTGCTCGGTGTTCTCGTCGGCCTCGATGTAGATGCAATTGGAGGGGCAGGCGGCGGCGCAGAGGAAGCAGGCCACGCATTTTTCCAGGCCATTTTCGTCGCGCTGCAAGACGTGTGCCCCGCGGTAGCGCTGTTCGAGGACCGCGCCGCGCAGGGGGCCTTCGCCGTCAGGGTAGTTCTCAACCTGCGTAGGCTCGAAGATCTCCCCGAGCGTGATGCTCATGCCCTTGGCGATGCCGACGAGATTGCGCACAATCCCCATGCGGTCAGTATACGACGGATTCCGGTTGGGGTTCAGGCGGCCCGGTGCGCAACCTCCGGCCGTCCTTGTTAGGAAAGCACAATGGTTGCGCACTTCGGCTATGACACCCGCGCGGTCCAACGCAGGTGCTCTCGGCAATGCTACTTCTTGGGATGATCCTCTTCCTTATGCTGTGGCGGCGCTTGATGTTGCTGAGGCGCCGCCTGGTGCTGCTGCGGTGGCGCTTGGTGTTGTGGCGGAGGCGCTTGATGCTGCGGAGGAGGCGCCTGACGCGGCGGGGCCGCTTGGTGCTGCTGTTGGGGGGGCGCTGGCCGCGGTGGGGCTGCCTGGCGCTGCGGTAGGGGAGCCGCTGGACGCTGCTGCTGCGGGGCTGGTTGATGTTGCTGCTGCATCGGGAGCGCTTGATGCTGAGGGACCTGGTGCTGTTGCTGCTGCTGGACCGTCGTGTGCATTGGTGGCGCCTGGCGCTGCGATTCAATGGGAGCAGCCTGGCGCTGTTGCTGCACAGGAGCCATCGGACGTTGTTCCTGTTGTGGCGCTGGCTGATTGCGCGCCTGCACCGCCGCCGGAGCGTGGACATTGCGATCGGCAGCGAGCGGCTGGCTCACCACCAGACTAGCCGGGCGGCCATGGTTGACGCTGGCGAACTGAGCCTTGTTGGAACTGGCAGCATGCTCATTCTGCACCTGCGCCTTCATTGGCGGAGCGTGTTCTTCATGGCGAGCCGCCAATTCCGCGGGGCGGGCTCGCACCGGCAATCCACCTTGCCCGCCGGCAAAGCTGACACGCGCCGCGCCCCGGTTTTCACTGACCGGATGGCTGTAGACGTTGTGCACGATTGTGACGTTGATGTTGTTGACCGAACGGTTGTAGTCAAAATGGCCGCCTTGCCAGTAGCCGCCCTGGTAGCCGACACCCACGTAGCCGAAGCCGTAGTCGACTCCGCCGTAGTAGCCGATGTGCGGACCCCAGTAGCCACGGTAAAAGCCATAATGGTGATGCCAGTAGCCCCAGTAGCCGGGAGTCCAGAGAGCCCCCTGATAGGGAGCCTCAACCCACACGCCGGGTACCCAGTAGTAGCCGCCCTGACCCCATGCCCAGTACCCAGGCGTCCAGAGATAGTCGTCGCCCGGAGCCTGCGGCTGGTCGTAGTCGGGCAGAGGCGGCGGCGGCTCATCCGCGGTTTCGACTGGCTGCGCACCGTAGCCGGGATCGTCCGAGCCCTCGTCTCCACCCTGGTCAGGAGACTGGTTGTAACTTGAGTTCGAACCGCTGTACGAGGCTGGCTGGGAAGTGCTTGAATCGGCTGGGGCAAGGTTGGCCGATGCGGGGTCGGATGACTGGTCCTGCGTGGCAGCCTGATCGGCAGAGGTCGCCGCCTGATCTTGATTCTTGTGGCATCCGCCGACGCAAAGCACGGCTGCCAAGGTGAGCAGAGGCAATGCTGCAAAGATTGAGGAACGGCTCATTTCATTCTCCATTTCACTTGGATGCTACTGAGAGCGAACGGATACGCGCAGTCCGCTATTGACCACCTCGCGGTCTGCTAGTGGCGGGCCTTGGGCGGTTGGGATTGACCGTGGTTGTTGCTGGGCGGTGTGGTCACGGGTTTGCGCTCGACGCGAGGCTTGGGCGCCAGCTGGCAGAGAGTCGAGTCCTGCCCGCGCGCCAAGCCGGTAACGTCCGTCTGCGCGGCGCAGAGGCGCTGTTTCATCTGGTCGGCCTCCTTGCAGCAGAGAAGCTGGGTGCGCTCCAAGGCGCTGAACGGGTCTAGGTCGTAGCGGAAGATGCTGTCGACGGCATCCTGGTCCGGGCCGTGGTCGAAGTGGCTCCAGGTGCCCATAAGTTGCCGTCCGCTGGGCTCGGTCAGCAGAGCGTAGATCTGCGTCAGGGCAACGCCGGGTGTGGCATTTGCTGTCCAGACGGGTGCGGCCTGCGTGCCGCGCATCCAGCGCGCCGTCCACATGTGTTGCGAGAGGTCGTAGTGGAAGGCGGTGAAGAAGGTGGTCGCGGCGCACTCGCCGCAGTCGTCGTAGAGAGCGGCCAGTTCGCGCGGGTGGCCTTCATAGAGGAGCATCCAGTCGAGCAGGCGCAGGTTGACGCCGTGGAGCAGCGGTGCCATGGCGTGGCTCGTCAGCGAGAGGGTCCAAACGGTAAAGCTGTCCGCATTGGTGGTCGATTGCGGTGCGGGACGCAGCGTGGTGACGACCAGCGCCGCATCGTACTCGACGCCGATCTCGCGGATCGCCGTCCACTTCTCCGGCTCGAGCGAGCGCCTGACCCAGGCGATGGTGTCGGCCTCTTTGGCGGAGTGGAAGTCGACCCAGCGGAAGTTGTCGGGAGCCTGCTGGGCCGTCACGGGCGCTCCGACGAAAAGCGCTGCCGCGATCAATCCAAAATGGCGACGAGAGACAAACCGCATGGCTTTAGGTATATCAGACACGCGCCGCTGGTCAGCCAGACGGCCTGACCGCTCTTTAGAGCCAATGGAACCATGGAGATCGCGATTCAATGCGCAAAATTATAGGAGAGCTCGATGCCGGTTCCGTTTGACGTTCGCACGGGCGCTACAGACAGGTTATTAAAGGGGCTTTCAGTGGAGCGATGGTGAATGACGTATCCTCCGATGGAGTATCCGAGAACGCCACCGACGAACACATCTGAAGGGAAGTGCTTGCGTGCGACCACGCGGGCAGCGGAAACGCTGGTGGCAAGCGAGTAGACCGCGATCTTGGTTCCAATGCCGTTGTATTCCGATGCGAAGACGTGCGCGAAAGACCATGTCAGGATGGAGTGATCGGAAGGCATGGACTGTCCATCCGGCCATGTTTTAGTGCCATTGGGCCAGAACCTTCCTTTACCGTCACCCTGCGTAGGCGTCTGCCGGTCAAAAGCATATCCAAGCCCGGTATTGAGAATGATGGAATCGGCCATCGCCTCTTCGGCAAGGATCGAGGTCTCCTGAAGATGATGATTATGCTTGGCGCTGCCGACCAGGTATCCCAGCGCCAGTGCGGCTGGTGGAGCGTAGAGGCCTGCATAATTTGAGTACTTGGTCGCTTCGTTTTCCCGGTTCAAATTCACGCCGAGTTTGCCCATGGCATCGGTGTCTGTGGCCAGAGCAAGTGTGGTGCCCAGGCCAAAGGCAACCACCGCAGGCGCATCCTGCTCACGCCAACGCAAGGGAGCGGTGATGATTCCCCATTCGTCCTGGGCAACGTGCAAGGCACAGGTCGGGATCGCCGTGAGACCGCATTCCTTGTCGTTTTTGGCAGCGGGCGTGGAGGCAGGGTCTTGGCCTTGCGCGGCTAGCGAGAGGGAAAGCAGCAGACAAATCAGAGGGAAGCGCAAGTGCATGATAGAAATGCTAAATCACGGGCGCGCGAGAGGATGGCTCGCGGTGGCTCGCCAGTTGTCAGGGGTCGGTTGTCAGTGGTCAGAAACCGCTGGTTGGGGTTCGTGGTATTCCCCCATTCCGCGATACTGCTGCGGAATGGATGGGGCACCCAGGGTTGAAGGAAGATTGAGATTCCGGATGACTTTGGGTGCGACGCACGCCTGGAGTTTCAGTAATTCACGGCGGCGGATTGAGGTTCATCGTCTCCCACATCTCATAATCGAGATGTGGGCTGCCTACTCACCCGGCGAATACTGCTAGCTCGGAGGGGTCAACCCGAGCTGTCTGTAGATGGTCAACCCGTCGTATGCCACCCACTCCTGCACAATCTTCCCCTCGACAATTTGGAAGATGACAACGCCAGAACGTTCCACTGGTTTGGCCGTGGCAGGAAACCCCCGCCAGGGGCCGGTGTTGGTCCCACGGAATGTATATTGCACTGCCACGAAATCACCTTCGGCGATTTCGCGATCGACCGTGTACTTTAAATCCGGAAACGACAGCCGCCAATTTTTTGCAGACTGCAGATCCTCCGCAAGATTGCCGCTGTACTTCTCCTGGTGGGCGACAAAGTCCTTGCTGTGAAGCTGGTTGTATGTCTCCCAGTCCTGGTGGTTCAGCGCCACTTCAAAGAGCTTGCGAGCCAC
>JBEKOA010000040.1:0-34730 GCA_049522255.1 Occallatibacter sp. | reverse complement strand
AGACTGATGTAGTCCGTGATCCGGGCACCCGGAGGGAGTTCCGCAACCGTACGCGCCACCTGTAGCCTCCTGTACTTACCTAATACAGAATGCCACAAATCTCATTAAGTGAACAGTATTAGCTCTAGCCCCTGATATACAGTCTTTCGGCATTCTCAACTTTCACCGCAGGTTGCCAGATCAGGTTGACCAAATGGTCGACCGTCAGCCCTTGGAATTCATATTCCACCACAACGCATCAGCCAGAACCACGGACGTTTTAATCTGCCGCGGCGCGACACTCCAATACCGCTTGAGAAGCAGATCCTTTTGAATGGGAGAAACCGCTTTGAAGCCTCGCGCTTCATAGAAGCGGATCGCCCAGGTGGCATCGGCCCAGGTTCCGATCAATACCGGAGCGGTCGTCAGCATAAGCAGGTGAGAGAGCAGGCGCGCCCCAATCCCTTGCCGCTGGCGAGTCGTACGGACGTAGGCGTGGCGAATCAGCGTCACATCCTGAACTTGTTGAATGCCCATCACGCCGACGAGATCGCCGCCCTCCTCTTCGCCCCAGAACTCGACGCCATCTCCAATCTCATGGTGCAACTCGTTCGTGGACATATAAGGTTCCGTCCAGCAGTCTTCAGGAATGACGCCCTTATAAGCCTGCGCGCCATCGTTGACGATGGCCCAGATCAACTCAAAGTCGCGGTCGCAGCAGCGGCGGATCATGCGTGCCTGTTCTCCCATCTTGTTTTCTTTGATAATCGCAGATCGGCTCAGCCCCGGCAAAGAGCTGCAATAAGGGACGGTGGTACAGTTTCCGGGTGGCCCGTCAACCAGACGTTACGATCAATTGGCCTAAGTCACGGGTTGAGTCTTCGCCATCGGCCTTGAGAATGAGGCCAGACAAGAGCGAAACTGGGCGAGGTTGGCGATGAATCCGCGTGCTTAGGCATTGGGCCGTACCAGAGCTCCAAAAAACAGCCGCAAGTGCAACAGGTGACCACCTCTCGTGGCCAGGTAGGCTTGGCTGCTGGAAAACGGTAGAAACGATTTCCGTTCCCGCACTTAGGGCAGAGCGGATACCACATGGGGCACAAATGAAAGCGTTGATAGATGAGCGGACTCACCAAGCAATAAACTGTTATTCCGAGGAAAACTGCCAGACTCTCGCCCAATAGTCTCGAGAGCGGGTCGCCACACAAGTGCTTAAGGACCAAAAGCGGAACAACCATGCCCAACAACATAAGGGCGATAGCCATTAGCAAGTCACTCAACCAGAGTCTCATAGAACCCCGCTCCAGCATCTTGGACATGTGGTCGAAGATACTTCCCTGACATGATCCGGACCAACGGTTTGAACTCGTTGATTAATTGCCCGATCATCTCCTGCAGCTTCGCTTACAGCTTCAAGGTCCACTAGCCCCTGTGAGCTAGGAAAGATTGGCCGCTGCCAGCAAGGAAGCGAACCCTTTTATGGATCAAAACTCGGGCGAATACGCTCTTTCCCACCGGTAAACAGGAACTTCGCGCACGAAAGGAGGCCGCAAAACCGAAAGTCCGCATCGATATAGCGCTCGATCACGTAGAATGCGAAGTAATAGCAACGGCAGAAACACCAGATCGCCGCCATCAACAGCAGCGCGGCCTTCAGTGTTGGGTGTTCAATAAGCAACAGCGTCGACGCCAGAAAGCCTCCGAAGAGAAAGAGCGCGCCTTTTAGCTTAATCCAAAACGAGTTGCGCAGATCTCGAAACAACATGGACACGGCTCCGGCTCCACGCACGTCATCCCTTCTAAGACGCACATCGAGCAGAAGTCGCTCGACCAACTCTGCATTCCCTTCATTCAAGCATCCCGCCGACGGCCCCATATAAACCCAGGCCTCCGCGGCAACTCAGATGTAAGCCTCGGGTCCCTTTCGGGGTTTTGTCTGGTTGTGGTCTATTCGGAAACTGCGCCACAACGCAAAAAGGGCGCCCGCGCATTCCACGGACGCCCTTTTCTGCTTCGCTCGCGATCAGCCCTAGAAATCCAGCCGCAGCGACATCTGCACCTGGCGCGGACTACCAATGGTGTGCGTAACGATCCCCAGGCCCGACGGACAGTTGTAGAAGCCAGTGTTAGATGCGGTGCAACTCGTAGGAAGAACCTGCGTCGGCGCACTAGGACTGGAGTTGAGGGCTGTCGGGAAGGGATTGTAGTACTGGTTTTGAGCCACCCCATTGCCCGGCACATCGAAGCTCGTGGTGTTGGTCAGGTTGAAAACGTCGAAGGTGAATTTGAGCGAATAGCGTTCGGTGAGCGGCGTGACCTTGACCAACGAGGCGTCGGCGCGCTTCTGGAAGGCCTGACGAAAGATGTTGCGCTCGCCGGTGGTGAAGCCGGTCTCAAATGGATCGGAGATGGGGATGGCGCCTCCAAGTCCGCCGGCTGGGAGAAGCGGAAGAGTGAAACAGGAGTTGTTCAGGGCCGGTTGCCCTCCAGCCGGAGTCCACGCGCCCGAGGCGCCTGTCTTGGCGCTCTTGGCCGTGCACCCCGAGGCCAGCGGGACGATGGGGTTGGTAATGCCGTTTGAGGTCGAATAGAAGATGCTGCCGATCGAGCCGGAGTAGTCGATGATGCTGTAAGGCTGCCCGCTCTGCAGCACCGTGTCGCCGATCAGCGACCAGCCGTCGATGGCTTTTCCTTCGAGAGAGTGCCCGGTGGCAAACTTTGGAAGCTGATAAACGTAATTGAAGCTGATGACGTGCGTGCGGTCGAAGTCGGACGAGCCATAGGCGCTGCGCAGATCGAGCGGATTGTTGCCGTTGAAAAAGAGGCCCAGCCCGCTCTGTTCGTCGAGAGCGTGCGACCAGGTGTAAGAGCCCCCGACCTGAATGCCGTGGCTCATGCGCTTGTCGATGTGCGCCTGCAGCGCGTTGTAAGCATCGATGCCGGCGGCCTTGTAAGAGATGGATTCGGCAGCGTAGCCGATGTAGGGAACGCGCAGATCCACATTGCCGCCCTCATAGTTGGTCTGGTAACAGGTGCCGTCTGGCAGCGCAATGGGCGCGGGACTGCTGCTTCCGTAGCAGTTGTTCGTGCTCGATTGAACGTTGTACCCGTAGCTGTAATTCTGCTGGTAGGCGCTGCCCGGTAGCGCGGGGTTGGAAGAGGAGACGATATTCGGCTGGTTAAAAGGCACAGGAATCACCTGGTGGCGGCCCACATTGCCCACATAGCCCAATTCGATGGCCAGGTCGCCGCGCGGCTGCCATTGAATATCCAGCGTGTAGTTGATCGTGTAGGGCAGCTTGTTGGCGCGGTCGTAGACGCCGAGCGAGATGGGTTGTCCGTTGTTGATCACGCCCGTGGGGCAGATTCCTGATACGCCCCCCAACCCTGTGTTCACGATGCTGCAGGCGTTAGGAAGGTAGTTGCCGAGATCGGAAGCCTTGGGGTTCGCGATTGGTGTCGGCGGAGTCATGCCATAGGGGTTTTCGAGATTGCCGGTTTCGGCTGTCGGCAGGCCTGTCGGAAATCCAAACGCGTTGTTGCCTCCGCAGGTGGGCACGTAAACATCGGGAGTAGGCGTGGTTCCGCCGGTGCCGTAGAGAGAGCGCGAAATCGTCGGGCAGCTTGTGGCCGTGACGAATGGAAGCTGCTGGTTGACGCCGAAGGGGCCACCCGTGACCGAACCGATGGCGTATCCGGGCGAGAGATAGGTGAAGAGCTCGCCGCGATCGTAGTAGATGCCGCTCCCGGCGCGCACGACCACCTTGCTGTGGAAGATCCCCGGCTGCCATGCGGCGCCCACGCGCGGACCGATGCCCCACTGGCGGCCGGTCAGTGTGGTATTGCTCACGCCGCTGGTGCCGTTGGAGTTGTTGCCGGCAATGATCAGGCCCGGATCTTCGATGGTGTCGGAACCCATGTTGTAGCTATAGCGCTTGGGATCGAAGTTGAAGATCCGGCCATACTTTTCCGTCAGGCCTCCGTCCCAGTCATAACGGACGCCGGCCGTCAGCGACAAAGCCGGAGTGATCTGGTACTTGTCTTGAACGTAGGTGCCGAGCTGGTTGGCGCGATAGTAGCGGCTGGCGTTGCCCTCGAGAAATGATGTGACGTAGAAGTCTGAGGCCGAACTACCGGGCGAGACAAAACCCTGCAAAAACTGGCTGAAGTCATCGGTTGCAACCGTGCCCGTGCCGGTGCGTTTGTCGATGGTATTCAGTTGCGTATAGGTAAAGCTGGCTCCGAAGCTTAGAGTGTGCTTGCCCAGCGTCCAGATGGCATTTCCCGAGGGGGCAAGACGGTTCTGGAAGACGCCTGTATTGGCGGACTGCGACTCCGCGTTGGGACCGATATTCAGCACCGCTGCCAGTGGAATCCCGACCGGCTGATACTGGCCCAGAACATTGACGATCGAGACACCGGGGAAATAGTTCGATCCGAAGACATTGATTGACCCGGTGCCCGCCGTGCCGCCCGGTATAGCGTTGGGGCCGAATGCCTGTTCATTGTCGCCCCAGTTCTTCTCGCGCAGCACGCCCAGGGTCTGTGTGGTCGAGAGATTCGACTTGACGATCAAAGTGTTGGTGAACGACAGGACCTGCGCGCCCGAGTCAAGGTGCTCGGTGAAACCTGGAACACTCGAGTATGCGTAGGGTGCGATGGTTGGATCGTGCTGGTAAAAGTATTTGAGGCTGAGCGTGTCTCTGGCGGTCGCGTTCAAATCGAGGTCGGCCACCACCAGATCCCCCGTAAACCTTCCCGTGCCGGGAATAAAGGCGTTGTCGAGATGGGCAACGGTAGGGGGAGTGCCGTTGAGCGCATCGTTGGGGATGAGCCACTTGCCCGGCTCGCCGGGAAGCGCTGGCGAGTTGAACAATTGCCAGGCCAGTGTGTCGACGGTGGTGATGGCCGGATTATTCAAATTTGCGCCGAACGAGTTGTTGGCAACCGTCAACAGACCACCCTGCGAGCGGTCGTCGCTCAGGCCAACAGGGACATCGAGAAACGAGTCGCCAAGTTCCTGGTCAGAGACGTGAAGGTGTTGATAGGCGAGAAAGCCGAAAAGCTTGTCCTTGATAATCGGGCCGCCCACGGTGCCGCCGGCAATGTAGCGGTGCAACTGCGGCACCTTGTCGTTGGCCGGAACATCCGGGTCCTGATTGAAAAAGAATGGAGCGGCGTTGATCCAATTCGTGCCGCGGTGCACGTAAGCTGTGCCGTGAACTTGATTCGTTCCCGAGGCCGTGCTCAGATCGATGTGCGCGCCCGAGGTCGAGCCCTGCTGCGCATCGTACATCGATGCGTTGACCCGGACTTCGGTGATCGTCTCAGGCGCCGGCGTTGGGATGGCGTTGCCGATGGAGAGATAAATCGAGGCCGCGGACTGGATGACACCGCCTCCGCCGCCGGGGCTGGTCTGGACACCGGTCGAATTGATGACGCGCGCCGAGGCTACCTGGCTGGTGCTCTTGCCGTTGAACAAGTTGCTGGCATCGACGCCATTCAGCAAAAACGAGTTCGACGTATCGCGCTGCCCGTTGGCCCAGATCGGCGCATTGCCCAGGCCCGAGTTCGCGCCCGTTCCGCTGCTCAACTCCGCGCTGACTCCCGCCGATTGCGTGGCCAGGCCGGTAAAGCTGCCCGTGGCCAGCGGCACCGCTTCGATCTCCGACTTATCCAGAACATAGCCGACGGTGGTGTCGACTGCATTCATCAGCGGCGAGGCTTGCACTTCAACCGTCGTCGTAGTCTGGCCAACTTGAAGAGTGGCATTCACCGTGGCGGTGCGGTTGGCCTGCACCGTGATGTGCTGCGTCTTCTGCGCCTCGAAGCCCTCGGCGGTATAGGTCAGCGTGTACGTGTCGATGGGCAGGTTCACAAAGGCATACACGCCTGAGTCGTTCGTCCTGGCCGTCCGCGTCAGAGAGGTCTGTTCGTCGACCGCAATCACTTTCACGTTGCGAATCACGCTGCCTGACGCATCGGTGACCTCGCCTGTGATGCCGCCAAGCGTCTGCTGTGCCACGAGCGATGAGCCGCACAGCGCAAAGGCTGCCGCAACCGCCGGCAGCCAGGGAAGCAGAGATGAAAACGTACATAGAGAATGTCTCATGACGCAGGCCTCGGAAAAGGGATCTCCCCATGGGTCTTTTGATCAGTTCAAAAAACTTTTGGCTGACAAGAGAAATTTGAAGTTCAACAGTTGAAATACTGGAGTTGACGGAACCGCTTGCGAATGTTGATCGTTCGTTTGAGTGGTCCAGCCGGAACTGCGGGGGTACTGACAGAATAGCTCCAATTGCGCGAAATTCAACCGTAAATTCACGGTTTCCGGCTTGCCAGAGCCGCGGCCGATGTGCAAAAGGAGTACGCAATTCGGCTTGCCGGGCCATTGTTTTGTGTTGGATCGCGCCCCGCGAAGATGGCCCGAATTGCTTGCCGGTTTTTCCACATCTCTTGTCACATGCCTATGTTCACCGCCAGTGATCCACTGTCTGCTGATCCCGAATCCCAATCCCCAATCTCTGAGGTTCGTTCACAAAATGCATGTCATCCTGAGCGACCGAAGCGAAGCGATGGGAGTCGAAGGACCTGCGGTTCCGGTGTTTCATCATGCCTAACCCTCCCTCGGCAAATACAACGAATTTCAGAGACAGGTCTCTGTTCCCTGTTCCCTGCTCTTTTGCCTTACCATTAGGCGATGCACACTCAGCCCAATCCCGGGTTCTTGCGCCGCGCCATCGCCCTGGCCACCGAGAATGTCGTCAGCGGCGCGGGCGGGCCCTTTGGAGCGGTGATTGTGCGTGACGGAAAGATCGTCTCGGAGGCCGCGAATAGCGTGACTGCCACGAATGACCCCACGGCCCACGCCGAGGTGAACGCCATCCGCGCCGCCGCCAAAGCGCTAGGCGCATTCTCGCTTGCCGGCTGCCAACTCTATTCCAGTTGCGAACCCTGCCCGATGTGTCTCGCCGCGGCGCACTGGGCGCGCATGGATGCGATCTACTATGGCGCCAGTGCAGCCGATGCCGCCCGCGCCGGCTTCGACGACGACTTTCTCTACCGTGAACTGCGCAAAGACAAGGCCGGTCGCCAGTTGCTCCCCGTCTCTCAACTGCTCAGCGAAGAAGCCTGGACAAGCTTCGCCGCGTGGATCGCATCAACCAACAAGATCGACTATTGATACCAGGGTAGCTTTGAAGTGGAGCGCGCATCTATACTGCGAGCCATGAATCCGATTCACCTTGTTCCTTTTCTGGCGGGTATGACCCTCGCGACCGCGCAGACTCCGGTTCCTTCTCCCGTGGTCTGGCAGATGCAGGACTCAGGCACAACCGCTGGTCTGCGCGGGATTCACACTGTCGATGGAACAGTCGCCTGGGCCAGCGGAACGGGCGGGACTGTGTTGAGGACCACCGACGGCGGCGCGCATTGGACGAAGTGCGCTGTCCCCGATGCGGCAAAGGATGGCTCGACGCTGGACTTTCGCGGCGTGCAAGCCTGGGATGGCGACACAGCAATTGTGATGGCAAGCGGGCCGGGCGAGAAAAGCAGACTATACAAGACAACCGACGGCTGCAATACGTGGAAGCTAGTGTTCATGAACCCGGACAAGGATGGCTTCTGGGATGCATTCAGCGTTGCTGATAATAACAACCTCATGGTTCTGGGCGACCCAGTAGGCAGCGAGTTCACAGTTCTTAGTACGGCGGATGGCGGAACGACTTGGGAAAAAATCCATGATAATGGTCTTCGGAGTAATGCAAAGGAAGGTGCATTCGCCGCAAGTAACTCCTCATTGGTTGTCTTATGGGATGATGGGGTTTCCGCATTCGGCACAGGAAGCACGTCTGGAGCTCGACTCTTCTACGAATGTGATCCTTGCACAAGAAAAGCAATGTGGACTTCTTCAGCGTTGCCAATGTTCTCCAAAGGCACAGTTGCAGGTATATTCGCCATAGAATATCGCGATTGGCGTCACTGGCTTGCTGTTGGTGGCAACTACACCAAACCGAATGAACCCACTGGCATCGCTGCCAGATCGTCCGATGGCGGCCTGACCTGGACCGCCTCCACCACCCAGCCCCACGGCTTTCGCTCCGCCGTCCAATGGGGCGAATCACTCCAAGCCTGGATCACCGTCGGCACCAACGGCAGCGATATCAGCCGCGACGACGGCAAGACCTGGCAGCCGCTCGACGACGGCAACTGGAATGCCCTCTCGCTTCCCTTCGTAGTCGGACCCGACGGCCGCATCGCCCGCATCAACCCCGCGGCACTTGCACCGCCAGCAGTGACCAAAGGAACCCCAGCCGGCACGGAGGCCAACCCCAGCAAAGTAAAATAGAAGTAACCGGATGACCCAGACTTCTCCAGCGGCGGCCGAACAGGAGACCCGCACAGCGCGGGCTCCGGAGTCGCGGGCCGACGAGCGCCAGCAATCCAGCCAAACCCCTGTGGTCGCACCGATTATCCAGGTAAGAGATCTCGAAAAAACCTACACCACCGCACGCGGCGCGCTAACTCTCTTTCGCGGACTGGGCTTCGAGATCCAGCCCGGCGAGATGGTGGCCATCGTGGGCCAGTCGGGCGCGGGAAAGAGTACGCTTTTGCACATCCTCGGCGCGCTCGACGCACCCACGGCAGGCACGGTAAACTGTGCCGGCACCGACTTGACTCAACTCAGGCAACGCGAGGCGGCAGCCTTTCGCAATCGCGAAATCGGCTACGTCTGGCAGTTTCATTATTTGTTGCCGGAGTTTACGGCTCTGGAAAACGTAGCCATGCCCTTGATGGCGCGCAACACAAACAAACGCGAGGCCTTCGCAACCGCGGCAAAGTGGCTTGGCGAGGTCGGTTTGGAAGACCGCGGCGACCATCGCCCCGGCGAACTCTCAGGCGGCGAGCAGCAGCGTGTTGCGCTGGCCCGCGCGCTGGTCAACAATCCTCGGCTGCTGCTGGCCGACGAACCCACCGGCGATCTGGACGAGACGACCGCCGGACGCGTCTTTGATCTGGTTGAGCGGCTGCACCGAAGTCACGGCCTGACGTCGATTCTTGTGACGCACAACCTTGACCTAGCGGCACGCTGTACGCGAATCTTGCGGCTGGAAGCTGGAAAACTTGCCGCGGGAAAAATGGCCGGGGAACAACCGGTCGCGCCGGCAAAAACTGCAAGTGTTTGACGTTAAGCAAGCAGGCCCCAAAAAATGCGCCTTTTCATGCGCTTTTGGGTCTAACTACTAACCAATCGAGATTGGATGATTCCGTCCCGTCACGGTTGACAGGGCAGGGTGGGAGTCTCTTCCGCAGCTTGATCGCGAAAGACTTAAGGGGCTAAAGAGACATCTAAGCCATCCTATAAGGGCTTGTCGGGACCGAGAGAGTATTTCCCAGGGTCCCGGCGGCGATGCAAGTGAAATAGGGCGCGTGCGGGTGGGCTGAAGCCGGAAGCGGGCTCCCCGACGACAGGTCTTCGTCGTTGGGGTGACGTAAACCGGACGGTCACTCCAGCCGATAGCCGATAGAAGGGGGATCACATGTTCGAACGCTACACAGAGAAGGCACGGCGCGTGATCTTCTTCGCGCGGTATGAGGCCAGCCAGTTCGGTTCGCCCTATATCGAGACCGAGCACCTGCTGCTGGGTCTCTTGCGCGAGGACAAGGCATTAACCAACCGCTTCCTGCGCTCGCACGCTTCGGTGGAATCGATTCGCAAGCAGATTGAGGCGCATACAACCATTCGCGAAAAGGTCTCGACCTCTGTGGACCTGCCGCTCTCGAACGAATGCAAGCGCGTGCTCGCCTATGCCGCTGAAGAGGCCGAACGGCTGGGCCACAAACATATTGGAACAGAGCATTTGCTGCTCGGTCTGTTGCGCGAGGAAAAGTGCTTTGCGTCGGAGATCTTGCAGGAGCGTGGCCTCAAACTGGCGCAGATCCGCGAAGACCTGGGCCGCACCGCGCAAGAGAAGACCCCGCCGCAACAGCGCCAGCGTGAGAGCAGTCTGCTGGCCGAGTTCAGCCGCGATCTTACACAGGCCGCGATGGACGGGCAGCTTGATCCATTGGTTGGCCGCGACGGAGAACTCGAGCGCGTTATCCAGATCCTCTGCCGCCGCACCAAGAACAATCCAGTGCTCATCGGCGAGCCCGGTGTAGGCAAGACGGCCATCGTCGAGGGCCTCGCGCAGCGCATCGCCGACGGCGAGGTGCCCAGCTTCCTGGCTGAAAAGCGCGTCCTCGGACTCGACCTCTCGCTCATCGTGGCCGGAACCAAATACCGCGGCCAGTTTGAAGAGCGGCTCAAGACCATCATGAAAGAGCTGATGGAAAATCAGAACTCCATCATCTTCATCGACGAGCTGCACACGCTCGTTGGTGCAGGTTCGGCCGAGGGTTCGCTCGACGCGGCCAACATTCTCAAGCCGGCGCTTTCTCGCGGAGAGATTCAGTGCATTGGGGCAACCACCCCGGCCGAGTTCCGCAAGTCCATCGAGAAGGACCGCTCCCTCGAGCGCCGCTTCCAGGCCGTCAAAGTGCCGCCGCCCAACGAAGTTGACGCCATCAAGATCATTCACGGCATCAAGGATCGCTACGAGAAGTTCCACGCCGTCAGCTATACGGATGCCGCGATTGAGTTTGCCGTGTCCCATTCGAATCGCTACATTCCCGACCGCTTCCTGCCCGACAAGGCGATTGACTTGATCGACGAGGCCGGCGCGCGCGTCAAGCTGCGCCAAACCTCGCTGCCAGAAGAGATCACCGAGGTCCAGAAGCGCATCAAGTTCATCGTTCATCGCATGGATTCGGCCATTGCGAACCATGAGTTTGAGAAAGCCCGCTTCTACTCCGACGAGGAGCGCAAGGAGCGCGAGAGCCTGCGCGGCATGCGCGACAAATACCATCTCGATGACTCGGCTGCGGGGATAGTTGGCCGCGAAGACATCGAGGACGTGGTCAGTCGCTGGACCGGCGTCCCCGTCAACAGCATCAAGGAAGAAGAGACGCAGAAGCTGCTGCGCGTGGAAGAAGAGTTGCACAAGCGCGTCATCAGCCAGGAGAAGGCCATCAGCGCTCTGGCTCGCGCCATCCGCCGCTCGCGTGCCGGCTTGAAGTCGCCTGCGCGGCCCATCGGAAGTTTCCTCTTCCTCGGGCCCACGGGCGTCGGCAAGACGGAGATGGCGCGGACGCTGGCGCAGTTCCTCTTCGGCTCGGACAAGGCGCTGATCCGCTTCGACATGTCGGAGTTCATGGAGAAACACTCCGTTTCCAAGCTTATTGGTTCGCCTCCGGGGTACGTGGGCTATGAGGAAGGCGGCCAGTTGACCGAGCGCGTCAAGCGGAGCCCCTATTCCGTGGTCCTGCTCGACGAAATCGAGAAGGCGCACCCCGACGTCTTCAACATTCTCTTGCAGGTCTTTGAGGACGGACAGTTGACCGACGGCCTGGGCAACACCGTCGACTTCAAGAACGTTATCCTCATCATGACCTCGAACATCGGCGCCCGTCATTTGCAAAAGAAGCAGGGGCTAGGCTTCCAGAGCGATCGCGAAGAGTTGGTCAGCGAGAAGATCGAAGAACTCGTCCGGCAGGAGGTCAAGAAGACCTTCAACCCCGAGTTCCTCAACCGCCTTGATGAGGTGATTCTCTTCCAGTCCCTCTCCGATTCGGATCTGATCCAGATTGTCGAGCTGCTGGTTCAGCAGTTGAACGCCAACCTGGCGCAGAAGTCCATCACCATCTCGGTCACCGAGGAGGCCAAGAAGTGGATTCTCGACAAGACCCTCATCGATCGCAGCTACGGTGCGCGCCCACTGCGCCGCGCCCTGCAGCGGTATGTCGAGGACCCCTTGTCAGAGGCCCTGATCGCCGGACAGATCACCGCCCGGCCAGCCTTCCTCGAGGTCTACCTCGACGCCGACCAGCTCTACTATCGGCCGGTGAGCGCGGATGAGAATGCCAGCGAAGAAAAGGTCGCCGGCATCCTTCTCTTCAGCGCCTGAGTCGGCTGAAGAACTTTGAGAGCGACCCACCAGAAAAGCCCCTTGCCGAAAGGCAAGGGGCTTTTCTGTTGAAGAGCGCCAAATAATAGGGTGGGCGAATCGGACGAAGGAATAAAATACCCACGATTCCCCAAATGCACTAAAATCTTGAGCAACATTCATTTGGAACCCGTGTTTCAGTGAACGGACCCAAAACACTCCGGGTAGCCAGGGCGAATTCAGTGCTCCGCTTTCCGGTAGATGGAGGAATCAAGATGTCTCTTCGCTCAACAATGCGCTCTCTGCTTCTCGCAGCTTCACTCGTCGCGTCCATGCTCGTCCTGCCTGTCGCCCAGGCTCACGCAGGCGTCTTCATCTCTGTTGGCTTTGCTCCTCCGGTATTGCCCGTTTACGAGCAGCCTCCGCTGCCTGCGCCAGGCTATCACTGGACGCCCGGCTACTGGGCCTACGGTGACGCAGGCTACTACTGGGTTCCCGGAGTCTGGGTGCAGCCGCCGAGTGTTGGCGTCTTGTGGACCCCCGGCTACTGGGGATTCGGGGGCGGCCTTTATGCCTGGCACCCCGGCTACTGGGGACCGCACGTCGGCTTCTATGGCGGTGTTAACTACGGATTCGGCTACGGCGGCGTCGGCTTCTTCGGCGGCGAGTGGCGCGGCGGAGTCTTCGCCTACAACCACGCCGTGGCTAACTTTGGTGGCGTTCACGTGACCAACGTCTACGAAGATCGCACCATCGTCGAGCGGAACACCATCGTCAATGTAAACCACGTCAGCTTCAATGGCGGCGGCGGCATCTCGGCTCGCCCCTCGCCGATGGAGATGCAGGCCGAACACGAGAACCATATCCAGCCGACAGCCAACCAGTCGCAGCATGAACACTTTGCCGCGCAAGATCGTTCTCAGCTTGCCTCGGTGAACCACGGCCGGCCGGCAACGACAGCTGCTTCAAATATCAATTCGTATCACCAGGTCGCGCAGCAGCACGCGCAATCGCAGCCCATCTCTGCTGGCGATCGCAAGATGGGAAGCCAATACCACCCCAACCAGCGCGAGGCCAATCAGGACCAGCGCATTTCAAACGGCTTGCGCAGCGGGCAGATGACCTCGGGCGAAGCCGCCAGAGCGGAGCGCACCCAGTCGCACATCGACCAGCAGGTACATAACGATCGCGCGGCAAATGGCGGCAAGCTCACCGGTCAGGAAAAGCAGCAGATCAATGGCGAACAGAATGCCGCCAGCCGTCAGATCTACAACGAGAAGCACAATGGAAACACCGTCAAGCCGAACGAAGTGAACAACCGCGAAGCCAACCAGCAACAGCGCACGGCCAATGGCCTGCGCAGCGGGCAGATGACCTCAGGCGAAGCGGCCCGCACCAATCAGAACCAGTCGAAGGTGGCCCAGCAGGTGCACAACGAGCGCACCGCGAACGGTGGCGCGCTGACCGGCCAGCAGAGAAAGCAGGCCAACCAGGAAGAAAACAAGAACAGCCGCCAGATCTACAACGAGAAGCACAACGACAACACTGCAAAACCCGCTCACAAGGGCCATTGATATTCGCAATACGGGGCGAGAATAAGGACACTAAACGGCTGGCAGCAATGCCAGCCGTTTCATGTTGCACGCGCACCAAACACCGCTCGGTCGTGTGAGCCTCTCTGGGCGAGGACAGGGAATTCAGCAGCCTTCGCCCGGTTTTCTTGTTTCCTCACAGATCCCTTATGTCCCATCTGCTAAAAATCTAAGCACAGGGGCTCAGGTAGGATAGGCCTAACAGGCCGCCGTCCAATCGCCGCCCTGATTCCCCCGGTAAGGAAAGCTGCAAGCCCACATGAGCGCCAGCCATCCGCTAGAATTGGATTCGCTGTACGGAGACTATCCGCTCGACCACGCATTCGACGAGATGCGCGAGGCGGGCGGAGAGGTGCGCCAGCACTATCGCGCGCTGGCCGAGACCCTGGCTCGACTGCCCGAGGAAGAGTTGCAGCGGCGCAAGCAATCGGCCGATCTCTCGTTTCTGACCCAGGGCATTACCTTCACCGTCTACGGACGCGACGAGGGAACCGAGCGCATCTTTCCCTACGATCTGCTGCCCCGGCTGGTGACGGCCGTGGAGTGGGACCGCATCGAGCGCGGCCTGACCCAGCGTATCACGGCCCTCAATCTCTTCCTGCGCGATATCTACTCCGACGCCAAGATTCTGAACGACCGTGTGATGCCGAGCGAACTGGTCTACAGTTGCAAGCACTATCGGCGGCAGATGCGGGGCCTGCAGGTGCCGCGCAACGTCTATGTCGCGGTGGTCGGCTCGGACCTGCTGCGGCTCAACACGGGCGAGTTTGTGGTGCTCGAGGACAATCTTCGCGTGCCCTCGGGCGTCAGCTACATGCTGACAAATCGCAGGGTCATGAAGCGGACCTTTCCGCAGCTTTTTTCGAGCTATGGCGTGCGGCCCATCGAGCACTACCCGCAACTGCTGCTGGCGACGCTGCGATCGCTCGCTCCCGAGGGTAGGCCAGAGCCGAATATCGTGCTGCTCACGCCGGGGGTCTTCAACTCCGCATACTTCGAGCACACCTATCTCGCGCGCCAGATGGGCATCGATCTGGTCGAGGGCCGCGACCTGGTGACGCACGACAACGTCGTCTATATGCGGACGACCGATGGATTGAAGCGCGTCGACGTAATCTATCGCCGCGTGGACGACGACTTCAGCGATCCGCTGATCTTTCGCGCCGACTCGTCGCTGGGCTGCTCGGGGCTCTTCAATGCCTATCGCGCCGGCAACGTGACGGTGACGAATGCATTCGGTACAGGCCTGGCCGACGACAAGGCGGTCTACGCCTATGTGCCGGCAATGATCCGCTATTACCTGAATGAGGATGCGATTTTGCCCAATGTCGAGACTTATTTGCTGGGCGAAGAAAAGCAGCGCCAGCATGTGCTGGCCAATCTGGACAAACTCGTGGTCAAGGCGGTGGGCGAGAGCGGCGGATACGGAATGCTGATCGGCCCGCACTCGACGGCCAAACAGCGCGAGGAGTTTGCCCGCCAGATCGAGGCCAACCCGCGCAACTACATCGCCCAGCCGACGCTGGATTTCTCGCGTGCGCCCTGTCTGATCGGGAATCGTCTGGAACCGCGCCATGTGGACCTGCGGCCTTACATCCTCTTTGGCGACAAGGTGAACATCGTGCCTGGAGGCCTGACCCGCGTTGCTCTTGAAAAGGGCTCGCTGGTGGTGAACTCCTCGCAGGGCGGCGGCAGCAAAGATACCTGGATTCTGGAGTAACAACAAAGCGGAGCTTGAGGAGAGCAAGACCATGCTATCGCGGGTTGCCGACAGCTTGTATTGGATGAGCCGCTACCTCGAGCGGGCGGAGAACACCACCCGCCAGCTCGACGTGACCATGGGCCTGATGCTCGACACGGGCGGCGCCAGCGCCGAGACGCGCTGGGAGCGGCTGGTGGCGTCTCTGGGAAAGCCAGAGGGACTGGAATGGAACGGCGATCTGGAGTCGATGTCCCGGAACCTGGTATTCGACAACCTCAACCATGCCGCCATCACGTTTTGCATCAACGGCGCGCGCGAGAATGCGCGCCAGGTGCGCGAAGAGATCTCGACCGAGCAGTGGCAGCGGCTCAACCGGCTCTTCCACCAGATTCATTCGCCGCAGGCGCTGACGCAGTTCAGCTCGAGCATCAACGATCTGCTGGCTTCGGTGATCGATGGCATTCATCTCTTCAAGGGCGTCAGCGACACCACCATGATTCACGGCGAGGGCTGGCAGTTCATCCGCCTCGGCCGGTATCTTGAGAGGGCCTACGCTACGGCCACGCTGCTCGAGGTCCACCAGCCCGAACTGTTGCATCCGCAGGAGCGCGAGCACGCCGGTTACCAGTATCTTGAGATGGTCGGCCTGCTGCGCTGCTGCACGTCCTTCGAGGCTTACTGCCAGGTTTACACGGCCGATGTCGCTCCCGACCGCATCCTCGAGTTTTTGCTGCTCAACCACGACTTCCCTCACGCCATCCGCTATTGTGTTGACTCGATCCGCGATGCCATCGACTCGATTCAACGCATCGGGGGCCGTCGCCCGCCTGTCGAGTTGGCCGCGGCCATCGGCCGGCTGCACGCCATGCTGAACTTCACCACCATTGAGGAGATACTCCATGGCGATACTCCAGCCTTTCTGCACACCATCCGCGAACAATGCCTGCGCATTCACGAGATGATCTACCGCTACTATGTGCACTATTCGATTCAATCCGCGCTGGCAAGTTAGGCATCACCGGGAGCGAGCATGAACTTCTATTCCATCCGCCATCTCACGCGCTTCCGCTACTCGCGGCCGATCAGCGAGAGCATCATGGAGACGCGCATGCATCCGCGCTCTGACTCCAACCAGCACTGCCTCACTTTCTCGCTCCCTGTCAGCCCCCGCTGCCGCGTCTTCAGCTATCGTGACCACCAGGGGAATACCGTGCAGCACTTCGATATTCCCGGCGAACACAATCAGCTCGTCATCGTGGCTGAATCGGTGATCGAGCAGCAAAGCCTCCCCGATGTTCCCAGCTCCCTCTCCCCCGACGCCTGGGGCGCTTTGGACGAAATGGTCGAGGCCGGCGACTACTGGGAGATGCTGCTGCCCTCGACCTTTGCCGTCGAAACTCCCGCGCTCACACTGCTCGCGAAACAGATGGGCGTCACCCGCCGCGACGACCCTTTGATGCTGGTTCAGGAACTGAATCAGAGGCTATTCGATTACTTCGACTACGAGCCGCGCTCGACCCGCGTCGATTCGCCCATCGACGAAGCGATCGTAAGCGGCAAAGGCGTCTGCCAGGATTTCGCGCACACCATGATCGCCCTCTTGCGGCACGTCAAGATTCCTGCCCGCTATGTCTCCGGCTATCTCTACCGGGCCAGCGAGGATCACGACCGATCAACCCCGGATGCCACCCATGCCTGGGTCGACGTGCTGCTGCCGCATCTGGGCTGGGTGGGCTTCGATCCTACGAATAATCTTGTCGCTCATCATCGCCATATCCGCACCGCCGTGGGCCGCGACTACGCCGACGTGCCGCCCACGCACGGCATCTTCCGCGGCAGCACAGACAGCGAGCTCTATGTTGCGGTGCACGTCGAGGCCAGCGCCGAGCCGCCGGCTCTGGACCGCAAACTTCCCATCCCCGACGACTGGAGCGTCTTGGTCGAGCGCGCCCAGCAGCCCCCCGAGTCTCCGATTCCATTTATCGACTTGCAGCAGATGCAGCAACAACAGCAACAGCAGCAATAGGGACCAGGATTAGGGATGAGAGTCGCAGGCTCTGGTGTGGCACAAGACGCACTCCGGGCTTCTTTCGACTTCTCGCGAAGAACCGCCAAACATGTGGCAGCATTGATCGCTCACTGTTAGCGTCATTCGAGAATCACTTCCGGATTGCCGGCGAGAACGAAGCCGCAGGGTCTGGATTGGTGTTGCACCTGGATGGTCCCCTACTCGGAAGTTACCTTGAAGTCAACAGCGGCCCAGACTGGCAAGCAAGCGATGCTTTCTTCGCGCTGAATCGCCGGGTCACTCAGGGAGCGGCCTTGAAGGAACCGGGAGCGAGATCTAAAGTCTTTCCTACCTTATGCCCTATTCGTTCAGCTCAAGAAGTCAGCAATCGCGGCAACCACCGTCTGTTGCTCGTCCTCGCGCAGCTCGGGGAAGATGGGCAGGGCCAGGACCTCGCGCGCGGCGCGTTCCGCCTCGGGGAAGCTTCCTTCGGCATAGCCGAGGCTCTTCAAGGCCTCCTGCAAATGCAGCGGAACGGGGTAGTAAATCTCCGAGCCGATCTTGCGCCCGGTGAGAAATGCGCGCAGGGCGTCGCGGCGGGCTGTGCGGATCACGTACTGGTGCCAGACGTGGCGGGTGCCCGGAACCTCGTGGGGCAGGATGACGCCATGTGCTGGATAGGGTCCGGCCTCGACCAGCCCGGCGGCATGAAAGAGCGCATGGTAGCGCCGGGCCGCCGCACGCCGGGCTTTATTCCAGCCGTCGATATATTTGAGCTTGACCCCGAGGATGGCGCCCTGAATGCCGTCCAGGCGCGTGTTCCAGCCAACCTCTTCGTGATAGTAGCGCTGTCTCATGCCGTGCTGGCGCAGCATTCGTGCGTGTTCGGCCAAGTCGTCTGAGTTGGTCGTGATCATGCCTGCGTCGCCTGCCGCGCTCAGGTTTTTAGTGGGATAAAAGCTGAAAGCGGCGGCATCGCCCAACGACCCAGCCTTCGCGCCGTTCCACTCCGCGCCCCAGGCCTGGGCGGCGTCTTCGATCAATTTGAGCCCATACTCATGACCAAGACGCGAAAAGGCATGCCAATCGGCACACTGACCATAGAGATGCACCGGCAGAATCGCCTTGACCTCCGCGCCGCGCTCGCCTTTCAGGACGGTTTCGGCTGCAGCGGGGTCAAGGTTGAAGGTGGTGGAATCGATGTCGGCCAGCAGCGGAGTGGCCTCGGTGCGCAGAATGGCGCTCGTCGAGGCAAAGAAGCTGAAGGGGGTAGTAATGACAGCCGTTCCCGGGCCGACACCGGCGGCGGCAAGGGCCAGCCAGAGAGCGTCAGTGCCGGAGGAGCAGCCGACGGCGTGAGCTACTCCCAGCCGGGCAGCGGCTGATTTCTCAAAGGCGGCAACCGGCTCGCCGAGAATGAACTGTTGCGTCTCAAGCACATGGCCGACCGCCTCAAGCAGTTCATCGTGCAGGGGGCGGTACTGGCGCTTGAGGTCCAGCATGGGAACCGGCTGGGCTGTTGCGGCTGGGGTCTGAGGCGGGTTGGCAGCGGCCCTCATTACCCCATGCTACCAGCCTCCTGGCTCTCCAGATCCCAAAATCAATTCCGGAAACCGACATTCAAAGTGAAGATTGTTACAACTCACGGTTGAAAAGGTTGGCGCGGCCCTATATCGTAGTCACATTGCGGGAATGGGCGGCTCTGGGGCTTCTGGCGCCGCGCCCGCTGGTTTGCAAGAAAACGCATGTTTCAATTGCGTTCACCCCCAATGAAAAAGGCAGGAGATCGGCAAATGGAGAACAAGCCGGCACAAAACATTCAGGACACATTTCTGAACACGGTTCGCAAGGACAAGACCCCTATCACCGTTTATCTGGTCAGCGGGGTCAAGCTCACCGGGAAGATCCGGTCCTTTGACAAGTATTCCGTGCTTCTCGAGAACAACAGTCAGGAGCAGTTGATCTTCAAGCACGCGATTTCGACCGTTGTGAGCAACCGGGCTGTGCTGCACAGTGAGCATCGAGCGGTCTCTGCGATCAACGGCGGCGGTCCGTCCGTAGTTCCCTCAGCGCTCACGCCTACGGTTATCGGGGAACCGCGATAGCGCGAGTGGGGCATCTCCAGTTGGCCGCTGAGGAGAACAGGACACCCGGTTTTGGCCCTCGCTCGAAGCCTTCGGACAAACGTCCAGATCGCGGCGGGGTCATTCCGGAACGTGCGGTCCTGGTGGGCGTGGACCTCGGGGTCCGCTCCCGCAGCAACCGCGCCGCTCAGGTGGGAGCGCGGCAGGCGGCGGTGCGCGCCGGCGAGGCTGGACCTGAATTCGGACTCGATCGGGATGCGCCCGAGTCCGTCGATCTCCCGCTTGCAAGCC
Source organism: Occallatibacter sp. (assembly GCA_049522255.1). Taxonomy (GTDB): domain Bacteria; phylum Acidobacteriota; class Terriglobia; order Terriglobales; family Acidobacteriaceae; genus Telmatobacter. Next base: position 15,090 of record JBEKOA010000040.1, on the reverse strand, counting down.
TTTCTCCGATCCGCGCGGCTCAGGGGCATTCCAGCACAGAACTGGACGCAGAAGAGTCTCTTGCCGAGTTTCGTGAGCTGGTGGCGAGCGCCGGCGGCGTAGTTGTAGCTGAGATTTTGCAGCGGCGCGCGCATCCCGATCCGGCCACGCTGATCGGCAAGGGCAAGGTAGAGGAGATTGCCGGGGTCGCTGCCTCGACAGGCGCCGATCTGGTGCTCTTCGACCACGATCTGACCCCGACCCAGTTGCGCAATCTCGATGCCGCGCTGCCTTGCCGGGTTCTCGACCGCACACAACTCATCCTGGACATCTTTGCCCGCCACGCCCACACCAGCGAAGGCAAATTGCAGGTCGAGCTGGCGCAGCTTGAATACATGCTGCCGCGCCTCGCCGGCAAAGGCAAGGCGATGTCCCAACTGGGCGGCGGCATCGGAACCCGCGGACCGGGCGAAACCAAGCTGGAGACCGACCGCCGCCAGATTCAGCGCCGCATCGACCACGTGAAGCTCGAACTGGAATCGGTCCGCCGCGTACGCAAGCAGCAGCGCCAGCGCCGCGAGGCTGTGCCCGTGCCGACAGTGGCCCTGGTGGGCTATACCAACGCCGGCAAGAGCACGCTCTTCAATCAGTTGACCGGCGCCGAGGCGCTTGAATCGCCGCGCATGTTTGCCACGCTTGACCCTAAATTGCGCGTGATTGACCTGCCCAGCCGCCGCCGGGTGCTTCTATCGGATACGGTCGGCTTCATCCGCAACCTGCCGCACACCCTTGTCACGAGCTTCCGGGCAACGCTCGAAGAGGTGGCGCAGGCCGAGGTGCTCCTGCACATTCGCGACGCGGCCTCGACGTATGGAGAGGAACAAAAGGCTCAGGTCGAGCGGGTTCTCGATGAACTCGAATCCCTGGGCAAGCCGCGCATCGAGGTACTGAACAAGATCGATCTGCTGGGGGAACACGAGCGGGCAGGATTGGCCGAGCGGAGCCAGTCGTCCGGTGAAGTGGCCGTCTCGGCACGGACTGGCGAAGGCATCGATGCGCTGATTCTGGCGATCGATCGCGCGCTCAATTCCGATCCGGTCATTGAAGCTGAGTTGCGTGTGCCGCAGCAGGACGGAGCGGTGCTGGCCGCGGTCGAAGCGGGGATGGTTGTGCATGCGCGGGAGTACGAAGGCAACCTTGTCCGGTTAAGGGTCAGAGGGCCGGCGTCGCTGATCGGGCGGTACCGGCGGTACCGGCTGCGCGAGGAATAATCGAGCATTTCATCATGGCGTCATGCGAAACCGCCTATGCTTAAGGTTGCTGGCCGCGAAGGAGGCCCTATGAATCCAGCAGCACCCACTGCTGTCCCCTCGATCACCACGCTCTCCAGCCGCGAAGTCTATCGCAACCACTGGCTGCGTGTGCGCGAGGATCGGATTCTCCGCTCCAACGGCGTCGAGGGCATCTACGGCGTGGTGGAGAAGGATGACGCTGCGATTATCCTGCCCATCGACCGGGGCCGCATCTGGCTGGTCGAGCAGTTCCGCTACACCATTCAAGAGCGGGCGCTCGAGCTGCCGCAGGGCGGCTGGGAGATGGAGATCGAATCACCCGAAGAGCTGGCGCGCGGCGAACTAAAAGAAGAGACCGGCCTCGAAGCCGCCGAGATGATCCGCCTGGGCGAGTTGTGGGTTTCTTATGGATTCGCCAGACAAAAACAGCACGTCTTTCTGGCCACCGGCTTGACCGAGACCGCAAGAAAACCGGACGCCGAGGAGCACGACATGATCGTCAGCTCGGTCTCGATCGCCGAATTCGAAGAGAGGATGCTCTCGGGCGCAATCCGCGACAATTGCACCCTGTCAGCATGGGCGCTCTATCTGCTGTGGAAGCAGCGGCAAGGGGAACCCTATTCTTAGTTGGCTCTAAAGGGTGGATCGAGAGTTGACGGCTTTTACAGAAGTGGAATAGAGCAGCTTGAAGACACTCTTCTCGAAAAGACTCTGTGCTCTCGTTTGACGCAGGATCTCTCCGACCCGGCCAGAGACAGCTCTGTAGGTCTTCATCATTTCGTCCACCGAGGTCCGTTCACGGGGTGGCTTAAGCACAAAGGCGTTGCAAAGCTCCCGCATCACGCCTTCAACTGTTCCGCAGTGAATATTGGGATCGATGCCGCTCAAATCGCTCAGCGACTTCGATGCTCTGCGATAAACGGTCTCAAATACGAACAAACCATCCAAGGCAGAATCGGCTTGGGCCGAAGCTACGGCAAGGCCAAGCTCGGAAGGCATATTGAAGCGCGGCGTCGCGGGAGGAGTCCGATCCAGTTGCACTCTGGAAAGATCGTGAATCGAGTAGCGGCAACTGCGGATCAGCTCGAGAATCTTATCCAGGCGATTTCGCCCGCCTGGTATTTCGAACGTTGCGCACGGGTCCAGGCCGAGATGAATCAAGCCTGCAATGTAGGCAAGATACAGACGGCTGAACTTATCGTCATATGGGATATTCAGGAATACGGCGTTATTTGATCGTTCAGGCGGCCTTGCGCGCACGGCTTCTTGGCTTTCTCTCGACCGTGAGCGCTCCCTTGTTCCCGGATTTGGCTCGTACGGAATCAGCCAATCCTGCCTTCACAGCACTAACCCCCGGTTGTTTAGGGCACTTGGGATCAAAAAGGCACTCAACGAATCTCTGGTCGCTCTTGGACAGACCAAGCCGTTTCACCGCCTGCTTCCAGGTCGGCACCGGCGTCGTAATGGTAACGTAGTGCGCCATATCAGCTCTATGATACCGCTATTTCGTTGAGCAGCACAGAGGTTTTCGGGGCCTTGCGTTACCCCCGCTCCTCCATGGGAATGTAGGGCGCTGGATAGACGGGGCCGATGTACTCGGCGCGGGGACGGATAAGCCGGTTGTCGTCCAACTGCTCGATCACATGCGCGGCCCAGCCGGCAATGCGGCTGATGGCGAAGATGGGCGTATAAAGGTCGATGTCGATGCCCAGGGTCGCGTAGGTCGAGGCCGAATAGAAATCCACGTTGGCGTTCAGCTTCTTGTCGGCGTTGATGTGCAGCTCGATGGCGCGGGACATCTCGTACCACTTGGGTACGCCGGCATCCTTGCCTAACTGCTCGCTCATCTTGCGCAGGTGCGTGGCGCGGGGGTCCTCGGTCTTGTAGACGCGGTGGCCAAAGCCCGAGATCTTTTGCCGCGCGGCCAGCATGTTCTTCACATATTCGACCGGGTCGGCGCCGGCCTTGTCGATGGCGTAAAGCATGCGCATCACGCCCTCGTTGGCGCCGCCGTGCAAGGGGCCCTTGAGCGCGCCGATCGCGCCGGTGATGGCCGAGTGAACGTCGGCCAGGGTAGCGGCGATGACGCGGGCGGCAAAGGTTGAAGCGTTCAGCTCGTGCTCGGCGTGCAGCACCAGCGCCATGTCCATGGTCTTGACGGCGGTTTCTGAGGGCTTGACGCCATTGAGCATCCAGAGAAAGTTGGCCGCGTGGTTGAGCGAGCGGTCCGGAGGCACCACATCAAGGCCTTTGCGCAGCCGATCGTAGATGGCTACGATCATGGCCATCTGGGCCGTGAGGTGGTAGCACTTGCGCACATTGGCGTCGTGGGAGTTGTCTTTTTCGTCGGCGTCGTAGAAGCTCAAGGCCGATACGGCTGTGCGCAGCACTTCCATTGGAGTCGCGGAGGCGGGAATGCCGCGCAGCATGTCGACGATGCGGAAATCCAGCCCCCTGGCCATCGAGAGCTGCGACTGGAACTCGCGCAGGGCGATGGGATTGGGCAGAATTCCATTCCACAGCAGGTAGGTGGTCTCTTCGAAGTTCGAATGCACGGCCAGCTCGTGGATGTCGATCCCACGATAAGACAATACGCCCGCGTCTCCGTCGATCCAGCAGATCCCGGAGTTGGCCGCGACGATTCCTTCCAAACCTTTTCCAGCGACAGCGGTCGACATAGCCCTTGGATCTCCCCCTTGCGATGAATTCCTGATGGTGGGGCGGCTGTCCTGGCCTTGAGAAAAGCGCCCGGAGCCAGAATGTGCTGTATAGACGTTTATATCTTAGTGATTCCCCGCTTGTCACGAATTGCGGGACGGCAAAGAGGCGAAATCGTTCAGGCCCCCCGATTTACCCCGTAACGCGCTGATCAAATTGGCGCAGCTTTTCTGCACAAGGTGAGAATAATTCTATATTCTGTTAGCTGCCAGTCAGTTGCCTTGGAGGCGTCCGAAGCGAAAGCTTCAACATTCGGCATTCCGGAGAAAATCCCGGCAGAGAAACGGGAACCCCGGTAGAGAAATCATCTTTGAACGGCGTCCAGCCTCAACGGTAGGCGCCAGACCACAACAAGCGGTTCGCTTGGGCGCGCCGCCTACGAAAGGCATTGACATGAGTGAAGAGATTAACGATACCCCCCGAAGCTACTCTGGCGCGTTGTTGGCAGCCATCGCCGTGGCCCTGCTGCTTGGGGTGGGCGGCCTCATCTGGTGCTACACGCTCGGCAGCCGCCTCAATGGCCAGGAAGCCGCGCTGGCCGATCAAAAGCAACAGAACGTGAAGCTGGCCTCGGACCTGCGCGAAACCGATGCCCGCCTCAAAGTGGCTACCGAGGAACTGGGCAACTCCCTCGGGCTGACCCAGAAGCAGATGGACGCTCGCGCGCAAGAGATCCTGGTGCGCGAACAGCACGAAGAGGAAGCTGCAAAGCGGTTGGAGAGCGCCCAGAAGCAGACCGCGCAGGCTGTGACAGCCGTCTCCAACGACGTAACCAGCGTGAAGACCGACGTGGGCGGCGTAAAAACCGATCTCGGCAAGACGCAGAGCGACCTGGCCGTCGCCATCAGCCAGTTGACCTCGATGAAGGGAGATCTGAGCGACCACAGCAGCCTGATTGCCCGCAATCGCGATGAGTTGGAAGTGCTCAAGCATAAAGGCGACCGCAACTACTACGAATTCTCCCTCGCCAAAGGCCAGAAGAAGCCCGTGGGCACAGTAAGCCTGGAGTTGAAGAAGGCTGACGCCAAGAAGAACAAGTTCACCCTGATGGTTTACTCCGACGACAAGCAGTACGAAAAGAAGGACCGGAACCTGAATGAACCGCTTCAGTTCTACAGCGGCAAGGATCCGCAGCTCTTCGAGATCGTGGTGAATTCCGTTGGCGCCAAGAATGGCCAGATCAGCGGCTATCTTACGACGCCCAAAGGCGCGCCGGTTCCACCTACTGTTCAATAACCGGAGAGTGGGGCGCGAGCGTCACGCTGGACTGATACTGGAATTTGAAGGTGAAGTTCAGGTCCTTGCGCGCGTCCCAATCCTGCTTGGTCAGCCGGACAGCCCAGAAAGCAGTTCCGTCCAGCTTCTGCCCCGGAGCGATCGTGGTGCGCGGCGCTAGAGCCGTGGTGTGCAGCGCGGCCAGTTCGGGATAGGCGATAAACACCTCCTCGAATTGGGCTGCGTTCCCCGCCGAGACGGATAGAATGCCATCTTTGAGACTGGCATTGGCCAGAATATCTTGCAGGAAGAGCGGGTCCTTGGTTGTGTTTTCCAGCTTGATGTGGGCGAAAACCAGCACCTGGTCGAAACTGTCGACAGCCATGGCGGCGCCGGCTGCATCGAAGCCCGACGTCTGCACGTGGCGCGGATGAGCCCACACCTGGACCACTTCTCCGCTGACGACAGGCGGCTTCCGCCCCGTCCAGGCATAAAAAGCGATCACCAGCGACACCAGCACAACCGCAATCAGGCTGGCCCATACCAGGTGGCTGCTTCCTTTTGTGAACGCCTCGCCGCGCGCCGCATTTTCGATTTCCCGCCCGGATTCCTGATGGAGTAAGCTCATAGCGCCTTATCTTATCCCTCCAAGCGCACGATGGGCCATAAAATCGCGTAGTTTTTCTCAAGAGCACGCAGTGATTCGACTGCCGATGCCGCAGCTAAGCCATAGAAGACGCTGGGTTGTGGCCGGAGCCATAACGCCATGGACCACTATTGCAAATCAATCAGAACCAGGCCGCGCCGAGAGGTGATTTGCACGAGAAAACATGGGCAATGAGGCGGCTGCTTGTGATCGAACTCTTTGTGACAAGCACCGGAAAAATGACCGCAATTCACCTACACCACTCCGGAGTGGTGTAGCGCTTGAGCACAATCTTCCAGACCCCTACGCCGTGTTTCGGATGGCGTCCCGTAGCCGGATTACTGCATCCGCTTGAGCGCCTTTCTGACCTTGGACGATATCGAACTCCACATCATCGCCCTCTTTCAGCGTCTTGTATCCGTCCAACTGGATCGACGAGTAATGAACGAATACATCCGGCCCGTCTTCACGGCCTATGAATCCGTAGCCCTTCGCGTTATTGAACCACTTGACCTTCCCTTTGTATTGAGCCACAGAGTTTGCCTTTCTGTTCTTCGGTAAAACCGGCTGGCGAGGAATATCCTTGCCGGTTCTCAGTTAGACGAAATTCTGAGCTTAAAGATTGAAAACTTCTTTGAACAAATTCAAGCAAATGAAAAAGGGCCGGCGCATGCGCGCAGGCCCTTCTCGGAAGCTGTTGATTCGATTGAAAACCGACGCTGCTATTTACGTTTTCCCGCCGTCTTGCGCGCGTACAAAAGCACCGAGCACAGGGTCTTTCCGTCGAGAATCGCGCCCTTGTCGATCATTTTCAGGATCTCGGAGAGTTTGACCAGACGAAAATCGATCTGCTCGTCGTCTTCCGGATGCGCGTCTCCCGCCACCAGCCCCTCGGCAATGAAGACCTGCATCGATTCGCCCAGAAAGCCGGGGCTGGCGTAGTAGACCAGAAAAGGCTTCCACTTTTTTGCGCCGTAGCCGGTCTCTTCGGCCAATTCGCGCTGCGCTCCGGCCATCGCGTCTTCGCCCGGTTCGAGCTTGCCGGCCGGAAGCTCCCACAGATACTGCCCGGCGGCATGGCGGTACTGCCGCTCCATCACGATCCATGGATCGCGCTTGCTCTTGGTGTTGTCCATGGCTAGGATCACCACGCTGCCGTGATGGCGGATGATGTCGCGTTCGCTGGGCCGTCCGCCGGGCTCGAGCAGCTTGTCGTGCACCACGCGGAAGAGCGGCCCCTCGAAGAGCGTCTCGGAGCTGATCATCTGCTCCCGCTCCTCGACCGCCGGCTTCAGCGCCTTGAGAGCCTTCTTCGCCTTTGGCTTGGCGGCCTTTTTCACTTTGGGCTTCAGGACCTTGGCAACTTTGTTTGCCTTCGGTTTGGCAGCCCTTTTCGCCTTGGGCTTTGCTGCCTTTACTTTTACTTTCTTGGGCGCGGCGGCTTTCACGGCCTTCTTCTTCTTGGGCATCAGTCGTCTCTCCTCCACAAGCAGTCAGAGCGCATCTCTGCTTCATGCGCAATCAGTTACAGAGTACACGCACCCGATCCATCGCGAAACCAATGATGTGCGCAAGTAATAGTGCAATCTCCGGTTTGCCACTGGTTTGGCCAGAGACCGGGAATGATGAGTTCCTTAGTCGTTCGCTGAGTCCACATGCGATGTGTGGCCAACGACTACAAGCTTCTCGAAGATTTGCGGCATAATGAAAAGGAAAATGCTATCTTGAGGTTCTTCCGAATGCGCCAACTCGCGGTTGCTTTGCTTTCCGTCCTGTGCGCCATATCCTGTGCGACAGCACAGTCCCAACCCAACCGCTTGACAGAATTTATCCAGAAATATTTGGGAGAACCATATCCACCTTTCGAACAACAGCGAGCGACGCGTTATTCCTCTGCTTTCGTCGATCTTAGGGACGATGGAACGAAGGAGGTCATTGTTTATCTTACAGGCCGAGAGTGGTGTGGGTCTGGCGGCTGCATCATGTTGATCTTGACTTCCGAGGGCCCGTCTTACAGGGTCCTCACAAAAACCACCGCTACGCGGCTTCCAATCCGCGTGTTGGTCACGAAAACAAATGGATGGCATGACATATCCGTCGTGGTGGCGGGCGGAGGTATTTTGCCTGGATATGAGGCCGACCTTACTTTTGATGGCAAAACTTATCCCCTAAATCCTTCTGTCCCTCCAGCTCATCCATTGGCCGGGGAGGTTCGCGGGAAGACGGTCGTGTCCGTGACGGCGAAAGATAAACCCGTGTATCAATAAAAGTCGCGTCGCCGCTGTAAACTGCGCCATGCGCGCATCGGACCGACCTTCACCTTTCCCGCAGAGTTCCGGTCAGGTGGCAACCAATCCGGAAACTGCGCGACCGCCAATCTATGCTCGTGCATCGCCTTGCCCCGCCGTGGCATCCTTAAACTGAAGGCGAATTCCTGCTGCGCTTGCGTGCAGCGGGTTCGTCTTGAGATTCCAGATCGAGACCCCTGATTGAAATCGAAGATCGCCAAGAGAAGCCTTTGTTGACCGCGGAGCGCCACCCCATCTCCGCCGTGCCGGGTCTGCACCGGCTCTTTCTGGACTACTGCTCCGGCGCGGAGGCCGTGCGGCCGTTCTACGCCTCGCTGGCCGCTCACGCGGGCTGGACTGCGCGCCCCGCCGTTCCCGCGCATTGGCCGGAGCTGGTAAGCCTGCTCACCGAGCAGAATGCCTCGCCTTCGCCGGCAGCCGTGGCAGCGCTCGATACGCTGCGCGGCGGCGCGGGAGTGGTGGTAACCGGGCAGCAGGTAGGCCTCTTCGGCGGACCGCTCTTTACTCCCTTCAAGGCAGCCACCGCGCTGGCCCGCGCTAGGCAGGCGACGGCTTGTGGCAGTCCCCATGCGGCGATTTTTTGGCTGGCTGCGGAAGACCACGACTTTGCCGAGATCGACCACGTGGTTTTTCCGGCAAGGCGCGAGTTGCGCAAATTGGTCTATTCACCGGCCGCCGAGGCGGCCGACGCAGCGCGGCCCGTGGGCGGCATCATGCTGGATGATTCGATCTCCGCGCTGGTCGATCAGGCTCGCGAGCTGCTGGGAGATTCAGAAGCGATGGATGTGCTGGCTGCGGCCTATCGGCCCGGCCGCACCTTCGCGCAGGCCTTCAGAGAGTTCTATTCCAGAGCCTTTGCCGGGCAGGGCCTGCTGGTGCTTGACGCCAGCGGCCGCGCCGCGCATCGCATGGGCGCGCCAGTGCTGCGCGCCGCCATCCAGAGAGCCGACGAACTGCAACAGGCGCTCCTTGACCGCAACCGCGAGCTTGAATCCGCCGGCTATCACGCGCAGGTCGCAGTGACGCCACAATCCAGCCTGCTGTTCCTGATTGACGAGGAGAGCGGCGCACGGCTCGCCCTGAAGCGCCAGCCGCCCAGCGCGGCTGAACCCGATGGACTCTGGCAGGCCGGGCGGCAGAGCTATTCCACCCGTGATTTGCTCGCCATTCTCGACGCCGAACCGGAGCGCATCTCGCCCTCAGCGCTCCTGCGCCCCGTCTTTCAGGACTTTTTGCTTTCGACGTCAACCATCGTCGGCGGACCGGCGGAGATCGCTTACTTTGCGCAGTCGGCAGTAATTTACGAGCGCATCCTGGGCCGAGTGACGCCTGCGATGCCCCGCCTCTCGGCCACGCTCGTCGAGCCGTCCATCGGCGAGTTGTTGCTTAAGCACGAGCTCACGCTGGCGCAGGTCTTTGTGGAGACGCCTGCCTCGCTCGCGCAGTTGCTTGCCGCCCGCTCCTTTCCCATCGAAGGCAAGACCAGGCTGGCCGCAGCCGGCACGGCTCTCGATACCGAGCTGACGACGCTTGTCGCTTGGATGCAATCGCTCGATGCGGGCCTGGGCCAATCGGCCGAGACGGCGGCCGGCAAGATCCGCTATCAGATGGACCGCCTTCGTCACCTGGCGGCCAACTTTCAGTTGCAGCGCGAGGCCTCGCTTGCGCGCCAGGCCGAGACCATCAGCCAGGCGCTTTATCACGGTGGCGGATTGCAGGAGCGGCTGCACGGCGCGGCCTGCTACTTTGCCCGCTACGGCTTTGAACTGGCCGAGGCGCTGACGGCGCAGGCTGCAAATCCCGAGCCAGGGCACACGGAAATGTGGCTACAGGCAGGGAATAGGGATTAGAGACCTCGATGCTTCATCCCGCCTGTATAATCCTCCCGAATGGCGTGGAGGCTCGAAATGAAGCACTTCTTTGCAATCTTAGGAGTGGGCTTGGTGGCCTGTTCGGCGGCCTGGGCGCAAATGCAGCCCTGCGCGAGCCCCGGCGAGCACAACGACTTTCTCGGCATTCAGACCATCCGCCTGTGGCCGGGCCAGGTTCCTCAGGCCAAGGGCACGGCTTGCGAAGATACGCCCACGCTGACTGTCTTCGAGCCGCAACCGGGGCATGAAAACGGCTCCTCCGTGGTGGTCGTGCCGGGCGGCGCATACACCCATCTCGCGGGCAATCTTGAAGGCCGCCAGGTGGCCGACTGGTTCGCCGCCCGCGGCTTTCGCGCCTTCGTTCTGAGCTACCGGCTCTCCTCAAATGGCTATCTTCTTCCGATCCCGTTGCTCGACGCTCAGCGCGCCATCCAGACAGTGCGGGCGCGGGCGCGGGACTACCAGATCGACCCAAATCGCGTGGTGGTGATCGGCTTCTCTGCCGGAGGCCACCTGGCGGCGCTGGCCGCAACGCAAACGGTGCCCGGCAACCCAGACGCCGAGGACCCCATCGAGCGCGTCTCCAGCCGGCCGGACTACCTTGTTCTCGCCTACCCGTGGATCGGCGCCATCTCCTCCGACACCTCGCACCTGAGCTACTGCAAGCTCTTCAACGTGATGGACCGCTGCGAAGCGCTCCGCGCGGCCTATTCTCCAGATTTGTTTGTCACCAGGGAGACGCCCCCCACCTTCTGGTTTCATACCTTCGACGACCAGACGGTTCCGCTGGAGCAGGGACTGCGATTCTATGAGGCGCTGGTCAAGGCCGGCGTGCCCGCCGAAGCGCATATCTTCGCTCATGGCCCTCACGGCACCGGCCTGGGCAAGGGAGATGTCTCTCTTGACCAATGGCCCATCCTGCTTGAGAGTTGGCTGCGAGCCCAGGGACTGATGAAGGTGGAGAAACCCGCCAAACCGTGAACCAGAAGGACTGAGGTGGGGTGTGGATTTCGATTGCGTCGTCATGCCGGCAATCATTCTGCTGGTTGGAGCCTTGATCGTGGCTTTGTGTGTTCGCCGCTTTTTGACGCTCTACACCAACAGTCATCGCACATGGCGGAAATTGGTCGAGAGCACCGCTCTGTCGATCGTTGCTCTTGCGGCGGTTGCCGTGGCGGGAAGCAGCTCGTCCAACGCGATCGCTCGTCACCGTTTCTGGGCGACGAATCCTCCTCCCGGAGCCTTTTACAACGTCAATGGCCACCCGATGCACATGAACTGTACCGGCAGCGGCTCGCCAACCATCATTCTGGATTCGGGGTTAGGTAACGACGCGCTGATTTGGGGAGGAGTTCAGCCAGAACTTTCAAGGACCACCCGCGTCTGCTCCTACGACCGGGCCGGTTTCGGCTGGAGCGAAGCACTGCCGGCTCCGCGCGACGCCGATCACATTGCCGTCGAGTTGCACGAGCTTCTGCATCAGGCCAACGTCACCGGCCCCATCGTTCTGATGGGTCACTCCATCGCCGGCCTCTATATGCGCGATTATGCCTCGCGCTATCCGGAAGACGTTGCCGGCATGGTCTTTGTGGATGTCTCCACGCCTTTACAGGGAGAGAACCCCGCCCTGAAGGCTGTGGACTCCAATGCACCCCAACGGATGCTGCTCATGAGGGCTCAGTATCTGGTGGGTCTTCCGCGACTCTCGGGGCAGTGCTCACGCTACGTGCAGGGGTTCACAGGGCAGGCTGAGGCATTGCAGGCAGAAGACAACTGTGATTTGCGCTTCGGCGCCTGGACTGCGGAAATGGACAGCCGCAACCTTTCGGGCCACGAGACAATTCACACCGGCCCCTACGGTGACCTTCCGATCTTGATCTTCTCGCAGGATGTCACAAAGATCCACCTGCCGGACTCCGCTCAGCAGACGGCTGATCTGGCGAAGGCCTTGGACCAAATGCAAGAGGACCTCAAGAAGCTCTCCACGCGCAGCCGCAGGCGCAGCCGCAGGATTATCGCCAGACACAGCGGGCATTATGTTCATCTCTCCAGGCGCGACCTGATCTGGAATGAGGTGCCGCTGTTCATTGAGCAGATTCGCGGCACAGCTCCGCAACCCACAAACTACGGTTCCACCCTCACAGAATAGTAACGAGCTTTTTGGGCAAGAAGGCCCTCTCAGCCACTTCTCAGGCTTGAGACCAACCATGATCCTGTTGGCGAAACACTCGCGTCATCGGTCTCAAGCCTCTAGCTTAAGACCTTCACTCGAGTCACATTGGCCGCAGCCTTGCCCGCCAATCGGGTACAAACCGAACCACGCGGGCCAAAGTCTTCAATTCCGCTTGGTTCAGTTTTCGTGGGCGGGCCCGAAGACTAACTCTGAACTTGGCACAGAAAAAATGCTCTTCAACCGCTCACCGCAGACGGAAAGCTGGATTGCTCACCGAAATAACACTCGATGGCCTCCACTTTTTCGTCTGTGACCCGGAGATATTCCACGTTCCGAAACGATTTACCGTTCTTGGTCAGACAAAGATATTTGACAAACGCGTCGTTGCCGTTTCCGATCACACGCTCCAGTTCAAACCGATCGATAAAATTGATCTGGGTCTCCCAACACCGCGTTTTGAAAACACTCTTGATTATGTGGTCGTCACCGGCCGCGCTCGAGAAAGTGAAATTGTCGGCAAGCAGGGCATCGACGGGGCCCCAGTCCTTCTGCTCCCATGCCGCATACCACTTCCGGATGACGTGCTCTTTGGTCGCACTCAGCCCCATCGCTGCATGCGCGCTTGCCGTTCCCGGTAAGCTCACCGCTCCAGTCAGTGCGCATGCCCCAGCTCCGATCAGGTGCCTGCGCGACATTACGGTCCTTGTCATAGTCGATTCTCCTTAAATGCAGCATTTGTAAGAAAGCACAACATTGGTGAAGCCGGTCCGCTGCTGTTGCGCCATTCTTGTTTCTAGCCCGGCCCTCTCTTCTCGACAAACGAGTTGTGTGTCTCCCGTTACTGAACGATTTCAGATGCTTCGGTGAGGTTCATCCCGCACTCCTTTGAAATTGAAAATGGCGGACTCTGCTTGGCCGGCTTTGGTCCAGGGTGTCGGCACTTCGAGAGCGATGGGAAGGCAGATCAATGTTGGTGCGAAAGGGAATCGCCGGACATTGCCGAAGTGCCGTCAGACCAATGATCAACAGGAACCATAAAGATGGTCTGGGGCTCCGGCCCCTCGTGATGATCCGAGTCGTGGACGACCGGGGACTCGGGCAGATTCGCGCCCCAGCTCGCGGCGCCCATTCGGGGAAGATGAAACATCAGATGTGGATGCCACTGCCCGCCGCTGTCGCCGAGATACTGATTCTTCGACATCATGTACGACATCGATCCCGGCTCGGGCATAGGGAGCAGGCTCGCGGCCAGGGACGATTCGATGTTTTCGACCATCTGATCCTTGCCGAGCCCGCTCAAAATCAGCCTTGTTCTCAGAAGGGTGTAAGGCAGAATGCTGCGCACTGCCGGCGGGTTGTAGCAGACCGGTCCGCGCAACCTGGGATTCCAGAAATCCGTGCTGTCAAGGGGAGACAGCCAGGACCGATCGACAAGGCAGGTGAACCCGTTCTTGCCCTCAATTGCCGTGTGGTAGCCATCCTTTGCCAGCACCAGGACACTGGCGTCGCTCGAAAGTGTCGATGGCGCGGCGCTTCTTGCCAGCGCGATCTCGGCGTCCCGATCGGAAATGAGGTATTGGTCGAGCGGGGCCATGGCCGGATACGGCGTCTTAGCCCCCTGCGCGTGCGCAGGCCCTAGGCTGCATGACACAACGATGAGTATTGAAGTTGCAACAGCCAGTGCTTTGAGAATCTTTGTCTTCACACTTCGCTCCTGTGTGCGAGTTATTTTCAAGGGGAAGTTGCCTCACAGGGCCAAACGACTCTGCGAAGGGGCTTGATTGAAAAGCAATTCCAGGTACCGCCGCAGATGCTCAATGCACTCCGCGGCCACCTCGCGGTTGTTCTTGGCCTTGGCCAGGATGAAAGCGCCCTGGATGGTCGCCTGCATGAAGAGTGCAAGGCTCTCCGCTGTCCACTCCTCTTCGATTCCACGTTGCCGCTTGGCCTCCTCAATGTCCGGAACCAGAGTTGCAGCGTGCTCGCTGATGCTCCGGTCGCAGGCCTCGCGCAGCACAGGATGCGTGTCGTAGACCTCCTGCACCATGGTCCCCGCTAGGCAGGTGAAGTCGGCCAGCTCGCCACTCAGCAGAGCCTTGCGAAAATCCACATACGCAAGCAAGCGGTCGAGCGGGTCGGCGTGATCGCGGTAGTGCGCGGATGCGAAATGAGCGCCGGAGCTTTCAATCCAATAGTCGGCGGCGGCCAGGGCTAACCCTTCCTTGCTGTCGAAGTGGTGGAAGAAGCTGCCCTTGGTGAGCCCGGCGGCTTCGCAGATGTCCTCGATGCGCGTAGCGGAGTAGCCCTTGGCGCGAATGACGTGCAATGCCGCATCGAGGAACCGGGTCTTCGATTCGTGCCTCGATTCGGGCTTAGTTTCAGTTGAAATCATTGATATACCAACCAATTGGTATGTAAAGTACCTGTTAATCAGAATGATGTCAAGAGCTGATTTCTTCTTCTAAGAAGGCTTCTCGAATCAATCCCCTGCGTCTCCTCTCCTCTGCCGCTATTACCAAGCTTGACTCTATAGCCAACAAGCGGCGTTGAGATCAAAGAAGATAGAATCCGCCAACAGTATCCCGCCCGGGGCTCCAGCCCCACTGATTTTGTTCGGTCTGCAGTTCGGCCGAAGCCATGCCCCGACACCATCGGATGCCCAGGTCGAGTTCTTCCGCGGCATCTGAAACAGAGTCCTCTTGAATGAAGGCCCGGGCTTTTAGAGCCGGCTCCAAAAAGACGGTTGCAGATTGCCGAAAATTGCTCCAGAAAGTAAGAAGCGAGCCGTCAACTCCGGGAGTGGAAGGACTTCCCGAAGCCGACAGCCCGCTGGACCCTGGACCGGGTCTAGGTGATATTCTCAGTCTAGGCTCGTTTCCCGCGAAAT
>JBEKOA010000039.1:0-34165 GCA_049522255.1 Occallatibacter sp. | reverse complement strand
TTCAAGGGCTACCGTCCGCAGTTCTACTTCCGCACGACGGATGTGACGGGAGTGGCGGAGTTGCCCGAGGGTGTGGAGATGGTGATGCCGGGCGACAACGTGCAGTTGACGGTGGAGCTGATTACGCCGGTGGCATTGGAAAAGGGATTGCGGTTTGCGATCCGCGAAGGCGGCCGCACGGTGGGCGCCGGCACGGTTTCGGAGATTATCAAGTAAGTTGTCAGCGGTCAGTTGTCAGTGGTCAGCATGTAGCACGAAATGCGGTACGGTTTTTTACTGACAACTGAACACTGATAACCGACCACTGAAAGGACGGTCATGGTAGGACAAAGGATTCGCATTCGGTTGAAGGCATACGACTATCGCGTGCTGGACACCTCGACCGGCGAGATTGTGGAGACGGCAAAGCGCACTGGAGCAACGGTGGCCGGCCCGATTCCCTTGCCGACGATCAAGAACAAGTACTGCGTGCTGCGTTCGCCGCACGTGGACAAGAAATCGCGCGAGTCCTTCGAGATTCGCACGCATAAGCGGCTGATCGACATTCTCGAGCCGACCCAGCAGACGGTGGATGCGCTGATGAAGCTCGATCTGCCGGCCGGCGTCGATGTCGAGATCAAGGCCTTCGAAAAATAGCTGACAGCTATCAGCTGACAGCTAAGAGTGAGAAGCCCGGAAGGGCACCGGCAGTGCGATTGATGTCAGCATCGCATGATGAGGAAAGGAAATCATGGCAG
This sequence comes from Occallatibacter sp., assembly GCA_049522255.1. Lineage (GTDB taxonomy): Bacteria > Acidobacteriota > Terriglobia > Terriglobales > Acidobacteriaceae > Telmatobacter. The sequence goes on along the minus strand of JBEKOA010000039.1, from coordinate 33,428 downwards.
TTACAGGAATTCTGGGAAAAAAGATCGGCATGACGCAGGTCTTCGACGAAAAGGGCGATGTGCACCCGATTACGGTGTTGCAGGCCGGCCCTTGCGTGATTACGCAGTTGAAGACGCTGGCCAAGGATGGCTATGAGGCCGCGCAAATTGGCCTGGTCGAGTTCGTCAAGGACAAGAATGTGACCAAGCCGCAAGCAGGGCACTTCGCCAAGACCGAAGCGCCGCCGGTGAAGGTCATCAAGGAAGTGGCCTTGCAGCTTGACGCTGAAGGTGTTGTGGCCACCAAGGCGGGCGACCGCGTGCTGGTGGACATCTTTTCCGAAGTCAGGTTTGTTGACGTGATTGGCACTTCCAAGGGCCGGGGTTTTGCCGGTGTTGTGCGTCGTCACGGTTTCGGCGGCGGACCCAAGTCGCACGGTCATATGTTTCAAGTGCAGGGTTCAATCGGCGCATCGAGCTACCCCTCTCGCGTTTTCCCGGGGCAGCGTATGCCTGGCCACATGGGCGCCAAGCAAATCACGGTGCGCAATCTGCGCATTCGCGGGATTGATCTGGACGAGAACCTTTTGATGGTCGAGGGTGCGGTACCCGGATCGCGTGAAGGCTATGTGCTGATCTCGAAAGCCAAGACTCCGCCGCGCGAGCGTCGTGGTTTTGCCGGTTCCGGCACGGTCGATCCGTTGAAGGCATCGAAGAAGCTCGGCAAGAGGAAGTAACCACCTGCGGTGGGGCCAGACGCGCCTTACGGCGCAGAGACATTCAAGGCCGACGGGAGTTTGTCGCCGGCAGAAGAAGAAGACGATGGCAAACGTTGATGTGTTGAATATGAACGGGGACAAGGTGGGCACGCTCGAGCTCTCCGACGCGCTCTTCGGACCGGACGCGGTCAATGAGGCCCTGCTCTGGGAAGCGGTCAAGCACTACCGCGCCTCACTGCGCCAGGGCACGCACAAGACCAAGAGCCGTACCGAGGTCGCCGGTTCAGGCAAGAAGCTATGGAAGCAAAAAGGCACAGGCCGCGCGCGTATCGGCTCGGTGCGTTCACCTCTATGGCGTCACGGCTACACCGTGCATGGACCTCAGCCGCGCAGCTACGAATACGCTTTTCCGCGCAAAAAGCTGCTGGGCGCGCTTCGCTCGGCGCTGGCCGCCAAGCTGGCCGATGGCAAGCTGACGGTGGTCGATACGCTGGAGATCAAGGAAGCCAAGACCAAGCTTTACCGCGCGGCGCTGACCAAGCTCGATGTCACGCGCACGGCCTTGCTGGTGGAGAATGGCAAGACGCTTACCCAGGCGCTGGTGCTGGGAGCGCGCAACCTCAAGGGCGTCGAACTGGTGCTCAACAACGAGGTGCATCCCTACGATCTGCTCCGCTACGAACGGGCCATCTTTTCGGCGGCCGCGATCGAGCAGTTGACGGAGATGCTGGAGAAGAACGCGTCGAAACGTAAACTCGCCGCGCACACGGAGGCCGCATAATGCCGACTCTCTACACAGTGATTCGCCGCCCTCTGATTACCGAGAAGGGGCTGGGCGTGAAAGAGACCGAGGGGACGCTGGTTTTTGACGTCGCTCCCGAGGCCACCAAGACCGAAGTCAAGCAGGCCGTCGAGGCGCTTTTCAAAGTGAAGGTCTCCGGGGTCCGCACGGCGAACGTTCTGGGCAAGGAACGCCGCCGCGGCAAGTTTACCGGCTACAAGCCGGACTGGAAGAAGGCTTACGTCCGCCTCAAGGCCGGCGAGAAGCTGCCCGAATATGTGAGCAACCTGTAGCAGGGATCAGAGATCAGGTGTCAGGGTTCAGCAAAAGCTGAGAACTGAGAAGCTCATCAGGAAAGATTATCGGAACCCGGTAGCAACGGATGGATTCCGGAGAAACGGGAGAGCGGTGCTGAAGTTCTGGTGCTGGCTTTCCGGGACAAACGACAATGGCAATCAAGACATACAGACCGATCACGCCGACCTTGCGCTTCAAGACCACGCAGGTGAATGACGACCTGACGACGGATAGGCCGCACAAGCCGCTTCTGGCGGTCAAGAAGCGCACCGGCGGACGCCGCAACCAGGGCGACCTGACCATGCGCCATCAGGGCGGCGGCCACAAGCAGATGCTGCGCCTGATCGACTTCAAGCGCGAGAAGTATGGGATACCGGGCAAGGTGGCGACGATTGAGTACGATCCAAACCGCTCGGCCCGCATCGCCCTGATTCACTATCTGGACGGCGAGAAGCGCTACATCCTGCAGCCGGTCGGTTTGAAGGTAGGTCAGACAATTTCGAGTGGTCCGGACGCCGACATTCTGGTGGGGAATGCATTGCCGTTGAAGAATATCCCCTCGGGCACGACGGTTCACGCGATTGAACTGCGGCCGGGCAAGGGCGCGCAGATGGCGCGTTCGGCGGGAACGCAGGCTCAGTTGGTGGCCAAGGAGGGCGAGTATGTCCTGCTCAAGTTGCCCTCGGGCGAGACCCGCAAAGTGCTGGTTGAGTGCATGGCGACGATTGGCCAGGTGGGCAACACGGACCATGAGAATATCTCCATCGGCAAGGCTGGACGCAACCGCTGGAAGGGTATTCGCCCAGCCAACCGAGGCGTCGTGATGAATCCGGTGGATCACCCGCACGGCGGCGGCGAGGGCAAGACCTCGGGCGGCCGTCACCCGGTAACTCCGTGGGGCCAGCCGACCAGGGGCTACAAGACACGCAACAACAAGCGGACCAACGCGTTTATCGTCAGCCGACGGGTGAAGTAGGAAAAGCAGCCAACAACTGACAGTTGTTGGTCGCGCGAGATTGAACTGATAGCTGACTGCTGTCAGCTGGGAGCTAAAGAGCTATGGCACGTTCGACAAAGAAGGGCCCGTTCGTGGACGCACACCTGACCGTGAAGATCGAGGTGCTCAACCAGGCCAACGACAAGAAGGTCGTCAAGACCTGGTCGCGCCGCTCGACGATCTTTCCCGAGTTTGTGGGCCACACGATCGCGGTCCACAACGGCAAGAAGTTCGTTCCGGTGTATGTGACGGAGAATATGGTGGGCCACAAGCTGGGTGAGTTCGCTCCCACGCGCATTTTCAAGGGGCACACCGGGGGCGGAGCAAAGGCCGCCGAAGCGAGCGCCAAGCCGAGGTAAAAAAAGCAGCTTCTAGCCGCTAGCTCCTAGCTTCTAGCTTTGAGCCTATGGAGCACGGAGCTTGATTGGGACGGAATAAGCTAGAAGCTAGTAGCTGATGTGAGGACAGACCAATGGCAGTCGAGACAAAGGAATACCGGGCCGAGGCCAAGTTCCAGCGCGTATCGCCGCAAAAGGCGCGGCTGGTGCTCGACCTGATCAAGGGCCGGGGGGTTGAGGAGGCGCTGACGACGGCGGCCTTCACCAAGAAGCGCATCGCCCCGGTGATTCACAAGCTGTTGACCTCGGCGGTGGACAACGCGAAATATGTGGCCGGCGAGCAGGGTACCGATCTGGATGTGGACAGCCTCTACGTCAAGACGGCCCTGGCCAACGACGGGCCGCGCATGAAGCGCATTCGTCCCGCGCCGATGGGCCGCGCCTTCCGCTATCAGCGCAGGCTGACGCATATCGTTCTTTCGGTGGCAGAGCGTCCGGTAGCCAATGGCCTGGTGACCAAGGTCGAACCACCTGCGGTAGAGCAGACGCGCCCTGCGGCGCCGAAGGCCGAGACCAAGCCAGCACCTAAGGCCGCAAAGGCGTCCAAGACGAAGGCGGCGGAGCCGCAAGCCGCAGTCGAAGCAGCGCCCAAGGCAACCAAGAAAAAGGCCAGCAAGAAGGCCTAGAGGGTTTTGAGGAAAAGCATATGGGACAGAAAGTCCATCCTTACGGATTCCGGCTGGGAGTGAACAAGCCGTGGCGTTCGCGCTGGTTCTCTGAGCGCGACTATGACAAGCTCCTGGTCGAGGACGTGAAGCTCAAGGCCGAGCTGCGCGAAAAGCTGAAGGCCGCCGGAGTCAGCTCGGTCGAGATCGAGCGTCCGGGCAACAAGCTGCGCTTTCTTATCCGCACCGCCCGGCCGGGTATTGTGATCGGCCGCAAGGGCGCGGAGATCGAGAAGCTCAAGACGGAGCTCGGCAAGCGCACCAGCCGCGAGGTGTTCATCGACATCATCGAGGTGAACAAGCCGGAGCTGGATGCGCAACTGGTCTCGGAAAACATTGCCCTGCAACTGGAAAAGCGCGTCAGCTTCCGCCGGGCGATGAGAAAGAGCGTGGACTCGGCGCTGCGCTTCGGCTGCAAGGGAATCAAGGTGCGTGTCTCGGGCCGTCTGAACGGCAATGAAATCGCGCGCTCGGAGTGGTATCTGCAGGGACGTTTGCCGCTGCACACGCTGCGCGCCGACATCGATTATGGATTTACTGAAGCGCAGACGACGTACGGCGTGATCGGCGTAAAAACGTGGATTTATCGCGGCGACATCTACGAGCAGAAGCGCCGTCAGACGCCGCCGGTGGGCACGTCGGTGTTCTAGGAAGTAGCCAACAGCTGACAGTTGGGAAGCTCGGGAAATGAGAACTGTGAGCTGTCGGCTGTGAGCTGTCAGCTGGTTTTGAAGAGGGTTTCGCTATGTTGATGCCAAAGAAAGTGAAGTTCCGGAAGCAGCAGAAGGGCAAGAGGCGCGGCAAGGCCTGGCGCGGCTCCACGATCTCATTCGGTGAATATGGCCTCCGCGTCATGGAGTGCGGTTACATCACCGACCGGCAGATTGAGGCCAGCCGTATCGCCATGACCCGCTTCATCAAGCGCGGCGGCAAGATCTGGCTGCGCCTGTTCCCGGATAAGCCGATCACCAAGAAGCCGGCCGAAGTCCGCATGGGCTCGGGCAAGGGCGCGCTGGATCATTGGGTGGCCGTGGTGCGGCCAGGCAAGATCCTCTTTGAGATGGAAGGCGTGGACCCGGCGACGGCGCAGGAAGCGATGCGTCTTGCCTCGAACAAGCTGCCGCTCAAGACCAAGTTCATCATGCGGCCGGGCGCCGAAAAAGTTGTGGCTGCGGCCAAGTAAGGCAGCGAACAGTTGACAGCTGACAGCTATCCGTCGGCGGCTGACAGGATTAGGACGCGCTTTGAGCCCCGAGGGGGGCGCAGGAGCGCCGGAGAGAAGCAGAGATGGAACTCGAGAAGATTCGCAATTTGAGCGATGAAGAACTGGCGCATCAGGAGAAAGTTACCTCCGAGCAGCTCTTCCGCATTCGCTTTCAGGTCTCGTTGCAGCCGAACGAAGGAGTGAGGAAGCTCCAGCAGTTGCGCAAGGAGATCGCTCGGATCAAGACCGTGGCACGCGAGCGCCAGTTGGGGATTCGCGGAGCGGCCCTGGACGCTGCCGTGGCGGCGGATGACAAGACCGGCAATACGAAGGGAGCCCGCTAGATGATGGCGACACAAGATGCGGTGCAGGCGCCGGCGGCAGCAGGCGCCCGGCGGAATGAGAAGGTCGGTCAAGTGGTTTCGACCAAGATGCAGAAGACCATTGTGGTCGAGGTCGAGATGCGCAAGGCGCATAACAAGTACAAGCGAATTGTGCGCTCGACGAAGAAGTTCTATGCCCATGACGAGCTGAGTTCGGCCCGAATGGGTGATGTGGTGCGCATTCGCGAGACCCGCCCGCTGAGCAAGCTGAAGCGGTGGGCTTTGGAAGAGATTGTCAGGCGCTCGGCCTTGGGGCAACTCGAGGACGCCGCGGTTCCGAATGAAGTCAAGGCCGCCAACTAGCTAGAGCGAGTAAGGAGAAGAACCCATGGCTGTGCAAATGAGAACCATGCTCGCGGTGGCCGACAACTCCGGCGCGCGCAAGCTGCAAGTGATTCTGCCGCTGGGCGGCGGGCTGGGCAAGAAGGCCGGCCTGGGCGACATCGTGACCGCCGCGGTCAAGGAAGCTTCGCCCGATGGCACGATCAAGAAGGGCAAGGTCGTGAAGGCGGTCATCGTCCGCACCCGCAAAGAGCATCGCAGACGCGACGGAACGTATATTCGCTTTGACGAAAATGCGGCTGTAGTGATCGACGATACGCACGAGCCGGTGGGTACGCGCGTCTTCGGGCCGGTAGCCCGCGAGTTGCGGGAGAAGAAGTTTTTGAAGATCGTTTCGCTGGCCCCGGAAGTGGTGTAGTGCAGCTTACAGCTGACAGCGAACAGCTAGCAGTTGAAAGCATCTAGCAAATTGAATCAATAGTTGGGCGGCGGACAGAAGCCGGAAACTGATAGCTGTTAGCTGACAACTGTTAGCTGTTTTTTGGAGAAGAGATGCCGAGTTTGAATATTCATCGCAACGATACGGTCAAGGTTCTTACGGGCTCTGACCGCGGCAAGACGGGCCGCGTACTGCGCGTCTTCCCTGACAAGGGTACGGTGCTGGTTGAGCACGTCCGCATCGTCAAAAAGACAGTTTCCAGCAAGCAGGGAAAACGGACTCAGGGTGGAATCGCGGACCAGGAGTCGCCGATCAACGTCTCCAACCTGGCGCTGGTCTGTCCCAACTGCGGCCCAGTGCGCGTGGGATTCAAGACCGAAGGCGATATCAAGGTTCGCGTCTGCAAGAAGTGCGGGCAGACGATGCCGACGAAGAAGTAGAAAGACAGCTAATAGCTCTTAGCTATTAGCTTCCAGCTTCGGTTGCGGTGGTACTAGCGTCCGAGGCGAACGAAATGGGATTGTTCTTCAAGATTGAGTTAGGTGGAGAACAAGCTAACAGCTAAAAGCTCATGGCTAATAGCTGCATTTGCACCTTCCGCAGCGGTAGACGGCTTCAAGAGCCACCCCGGGCGCCGGAAGAGAGAGAGCAGAACACAATGGCGGCAAGGCTGAAAGAGAAGTATCACAAAGAGATCAAGCAGGCTCTTCAAAAGGAGCTGGGGCTTGAGAATGCGATGGCGGTGCCGAAGCTGGAGAAGATCGTCGTCAATATGGGTTTGGGCGAAGCCACGCAGAATACCAAGCTGCTGGACCCGCTGGTGGCCGATCTGACCGCGATTGTGGGACAGAAGCCGGTGACCACCAAGGCGAAGAAATCGATTGCGGCTTTCAAGGTGCGCGAGGGTATGTCGATTGGCGCCATGGTTACGTTGCGCTCGGACAAGGCCTATGAGTTCCTGGATCGGCTGATTGCGACCGCGCTGCCTCGGGTGCGCGACTTCCGCGGCGTTTCAACGAAAAGCTTTGACGGGCGCGGCAACTACACGCTCGGGCTGCGCGACCAGCTCATCTTTCCGGAGATCGACTACTCGAAGGTAGAGAAGATGAAGGGCATGAATATCACCATCGTGACCACGGCGAAGGACGACAACCAGGCGAGGGCTCTGCTGCGTCACTTCGGGATGCCCTTCCGGCAGGGCGCGTAGAACAGCTTCTAGCTGCTAGCTTCTAGCCTCTAGCTTTTTCGAGGTAGAACGGGCATCTGAGGCAAAACAAGATTGGTTTTGTTTCTCGCGCATGAGATCGGGTTCGGCGAGGAACAGGCTAGGAGCTAGAAGCTAGAAGCTGATAGCTGGGGTTGAAGAGGGTTTATGGCAACCACTGCAAAAAGGGTGAAAGACGCGCGGAAGCCGAAGTTCAGCTGCCGCAAGCACAACCGATGCCAGCTCTGCGGGCGGCCGCGCGGGTTCCTGCGCAAGTTCGGCGTTTGCCGCTTGTGTTTCCGTGCGTTGGCGCTCAAGGGCGAGATTCCCGGCGTCGTCAAGTCGAGTTGGTAGGAAGCCAGTTGTCAGTGGACAGTGATCAGTATCCTGTTCCCCTTTCACTGATCGCTGTCCACTGAGCACCGTTCACTGTAGTACGCATTTCCGCTGGTTCTCCTGGTGCGAACAGGACCGGGAGCGAACGGGGAATGAAGGAGAAGGAATGAGTTTGACCGACCCAGTAGCCGATTTTCTGGCGCGAATCCGGAACGCAATCCGGGCGCGTCATCAGAAGCTGGATGTTCCGGCTTCGAAATTGAAGGCCGAGATCGCCCGCATCCTCAAGGAGGAGGGCTATATCTCGAACTACAAGACCCAGGAAGAGGAAGGCAAGCTCATCCTCCGCGTGTACCTGAAGTACGGCGGAACCGAGGCGGCCATCCGCGATCTGGCGCGCATTTCACGCCCCGGCTGCCGTGTCTACATTGGCCGCGACGAGATCAAGCGCGTTCAGGGCGGACTCGGCATCTCGATCCTCACTACGCCAAAGGGTGTGATGACCGGCCGTCAGGCGCGCCGCGAAGGCGTGGGCGGCGAACTGCTCTGCGAAGTATGGTAACGACAGCTTACAGCTGACAGCAAACAGTTAAAAAACTGGAGACTGTCAGCTGACAACTGTGAGCTGTTTTACAGGCTGCAGTGGAACGCAAGGGTGAAGGCGCCCCGGCGGGACTCGCAAGCCAGATGAAGGATTGATTCGATGTCGCGTATTGGAAAGAAGCTCATCCCGCTGCCCGCGGGCGTCAAGTACAAGGTCGAGGGCAATACGGTTCTGGTCGAAGGGCCCAAGGGCAAGGTCTCGGCGCTGATCGCGCCGGGCATCACTTTGGAAACCAAGGATGGCGTGCTGCACGTCAACCGCGAGAACGACAAGCAGGCCGCGATGCACGGGCTGACGCGGGCGCTGGTTTCCAATGCGGTTCAAGGCGTGACCACGGGCTGGAAGAAGGAATTGGACATCGTGGGGATCGGCTACCGCGCCGAGCTGAAGGGCAAGGGCACGGTGGTTTTCACCCTTGGCTATTCGCATCAGATCGAGGTTCCGCTGCCGACAGGCATTGAGGTAGCGATCGACCCCAAGCAGTTGCACTTGACCATCTCAGGCATCGACCGGCAGAAGGTTGGCCAGGTGGCTGCCGACATGCGTTCGCTGCGCAAGCCCGACCCGTACAAGAACAAGGGCGTGCGCTACTCGGACGAGAAGCTGAAGAAGAAGGCCGGCAAGACGGGCGCGAAGTAAGCTGACAGCAAGTAGCTGACAGCTCACAGTTCAAAGACGCCGACGAAAACTGTTGGCAGTTAGCTGTGAGCTGTCAGCTGAAGATCAACCGAACGGGGCCGCAGGGCGGCTCCGCTGATAGGAACGAGAGAAACCATGATTACGCAGACCAAGAGAAACGCAATCCGCCAACGCATTCACGAGCGTATTCGCCGCAAGCTCGCAGGCACCGGGGAACGGCCGCGGTTGAACGTTTACCGCTCGCTCAATCACATCTATGCGCAGGTGATCGACGATCAGACGGGGCAGACGCTGGTTTCGGCGTCTTCAATCAAGGCGAAGACTGGCGGCAATATCGCGGCGGCCAAGGAAATCGGCAAGGCTGTGGCCGAGAAGGCAGTTGCGCAGGGCATCAAGAAGGTGGTCTTCGATCGCGGCGGCTACCTCTATCACGGACGCATCAAGGCTTTGGCTGATGCGGCCCGCGAGGCAGGGCTGGAATTCTAAGAGCAGCTTCTAGCCTCTAGCTTTTAGCTATTAGCTTTTTCGTGGGAAGTCGAAAGTCCACGTTGTGGCAAGAACGGAGCTAGCGGCTAAAAGCTGGAAGCTAGCAGCTCAAAAAGAGACGAGAGAGCAATGACGATCTTGAAGAAGAAACTCGATGCCAATCAGTACAACCTGAAGGATCAGGTGGTCTCCATCAATCGCGTGACCAAGGTGGTCAAGGGCGGCAAGAACATGTCGTTTGCCGCGCTGGTCGTGGTGGGCGACGCCCTGGCGGGCGTAGTCGGCCACGGTTCGGGTAAGGCCAAGGAAGTTCCGCAGGCGATTCGCAAGGGGATCGAAGCGGCCAAGAAGAACCTGGTCCGGGTGAACCTGACCGAGACTTCGATTCCGCACCTGGTGCTGGGCAGGTACGGCGCTGGGCAGGTGCTGCTGAAGCCCGCTCCGGAAGGCACCGGCGTGATCGCCGGCGGCGCGGTGCGAGCTGTAATGACCTCGGTCGGTGTGCAAAACGTGCTGACCAAGAGCCTGGGTTCGCCCAATCCGCATAACGTCGTCAAGGCTACCTTTGACGCTTTGATTCAGTTGCGCGACCGGGCCGATGTGGCTAACATGCGCGGCAAGTCGGTGGAGGAGCTTTAAGCCATGGCTGAAACCAAGATGATTCGCATTCAGTATTACCGCTCGAAGAACTCCACGCCCTTCAAGCACCGGCTGGTGGTCAAGGGGCTGGGCTTTACGCGGCTCAATCAGGTCGTCGAGCGGGTTGACAACGAATCGGTACGCGGTATGGTGAAGGCCATTCCGCATTTGGTTCGGATTCTGGAGAGCTAATACGCTCTCTAATTGAAGTCGTGGAATCCCACCCTAGCGGCAAAAACAGAGACGCCGCGAGGGTGGGGCACCCACGAAGAACGCGAGTCGGCAGGGTAAGAAAAACCTGTCCGGCGCTACAGCGAGGAAATCATGGCACCAAGAAATCTATCGAATCTACGCGCGCCCCGGAAAGCCAACACAGGGCGCAAGCGTGTCGGCCGCGGTATGGGATCCGGCATGGGCAAGACTTCGACCCGCGGCCACAAGGGCCAGGGATCGCGCACCGGTTCCCATTTGATGCGCGGTTTTGAAGGCGGCCAGATGCCGCTCCATCGCCGCTTGCCCAAGCGCGGCTTCACCAACATCTTCCGCACCGAGTACACGGTTGTGAATCTGGACCGCCTTGTGCTGCAGATTGCGGACCAGGCGATCACAGAGATCGGCCTGGATGACTACAAGAAGCTGGGCCTCGCCTCGAGCAAGAACGCTCTGATCAAGATTCTCGGCTCGGGCAAGCTGACCAAGGCTCTCACGATCCACGCGCACAAGTTTTCCAAGTCCGCTGTCATCAAGATTGAAGAGGCTGGTGGCAAGGTAGTGGTTCTTGGCGGGGAGATTTCGCCTGTAGTGGGCAAGTTGAAGGCAAAGGGCGCGACGCCGAAGGCTTAGCGCGGATAAGATGGTCAGTGACAGAGATTCAAGGGCGCAAACGCCCTGAAGCGGATAACCAACCATGGCTGAAATGTTTGAGAAGTTCGCCAATATCTTCCGGATTCCCGACCTGCGCAAGCGGGTGCTCTTCATGCTCGGCATTCTGGCCGTCTATCGTCTGGGCGCGTGGATACCAACGCCTGGCGTCGACACCATTGCGCTGTCACGGATGTTCGACCAGCAGGGCGGCTCCGCACTGGGTCTGATGAATCTCTTCGGCGGGGGCAACCTGCGCCGCATGACGATCTTCGCCCTGGGCATCATGCCCTATATCACCGCCTCGATCATCTTCCAGTTGCTCACGGTGGTGTATGAGCCGCTGGCGCGCATTCAAAAAGAGGGGGAACTGGGCCGGCGCAAGATCACCCAATGGACCCGGTATATGACCGTGATTCTGGCTGCGGTGCAGTCGATCGGCATTGCGTTCATGCTCCAACGGGGCGGCATGGTGCTGAATCCGGGTGTTCCCTTTCTCTTGATGACGGTGCTCACGCTGACCACGGGCACGGCATTCATCATGTGGCTGGGCGAGCAGATTACCGAACGAGGGATCGGCAACGGCATGAGCTTGCTGATCTTTACGGGAATTGTCGCCGGCCTGCCGCGCGGCGTGATTGATCTGGTCCAGAAGGTCCAGACCAACCAGTGGGGCTCGTTCACCATCATCGCGATGATTCTGCTTGTGGCAGGCATGGCGGCGGTGGTGGCCTTCATCGTGTTTGTCGAGCGCAGCGAACGGCGCATTCCCATCCAGAGCGCGCGTCGCATCGTCGGCCGGCGGATGATGGGCGGCCAATCCAGCCACTTGCCTCTCAAGGTCAACTCCGGCGGCGTCATGCCGGTCATCTTCGCCGCCTCAATCCTCTCGGCCCCCCTGATGCTCAGGCAGACCGAATTTGTTCAGAACAGCCGATTCCTGCTGCCCATCTTCGATGCGCTCACGCCAGGTTATCCGTGGTATGAAGCCCTGTACATCATGGCGATTATCTTCTTCGCCTACTTCTACATCTCGATCGTGATGAAGCCGGACGACATTGCCGACAACTTCCGCAAGTCGGGATCGTTCATCCCCGGAATTCGTCCCGGCAAGCGTACTTCGGATTTCATCAACGACATCCTGACTCGCATTACGCTAGTCGGAGCCATTTACCTGATCATTATTTCGCTGGTGCCGACCTTCCTGATCTCGGGTATTCGCTTTGACAAGGTATGGCTTATCGGCCGGTTCTTTGAGAGTCTGCCAGCCTGGACGACGCACGGTCTGGGAGTCAATTTCTATTTTGGCGGCACATCGCTGCTGATCGTGGTGGGTGTGGCCATGGATACTGTCAACCAGATCGAATCGCAGCTGATCATGCGTCACTATGACGGATTCTCCCCGCGTTCCGGTCGCATTCGCGGAAGGAAAACCTGGTAATGTCTTCATCTGAAATTGCTGCCGAGCAGGGCCGAGAGGCGGGTCAAAAGACTCTCCCCGGCCCGATTCTCTTGTTGGGCGCGCCCGGCGTTGGTAAAGGTACCCAGGCCAAGGAACTGATCAAGGTGTGGGGGATTCCGCAGATCTCTACCGGCGACCTGTTGCGCGCCAATGTGGCTCAGGGCACCGAACTGGGCCGGACAGCCAAGGAGATCATGGGACGCGGAGAGCTGGTCCCCGATTCGCTGGTTAATGAGATGGTCGCGGTGCGTCTGCAGCAGCCTGATACCGGCAAGGGATACATTCTGGACGGTTTCCCACGCACGCTGGTGCAAGCAGGATGGCTCGATGGCCGGCTGGCCGCCCAGACGCAGGGTTTGCCGGTGGTTGCCGTCAGTATCAAGGTGGAATATAATCAACTTCTGCGCCGTATCACCGGGCGCAGAAGTTGCCCTGTCTGCCAGACCATTTATAACGTCAGTTTCAAGCCTCCTGCAAAAGATGGTTTTTGCGACTTGGACGGCGCAGCGCTGGTCCAGAGAGCCGACGACACGGAAAAGGTCTTCGAGGAGCGGATGCGCGCCTACGAAGCGTTGACCGCGCCTGTGGTCGAGCACTACAGGGCTTTGGGACGTTTTGCGGAAGTGGATGGAGACCGGCCGATTCAAGAAATTGCGGCCGGAATTGTTGCCGCTGTCGAGCGGTTGCGCCAATAGCGCAGCCGGACGGCGTGTTTGTGCGTTAGAGGCAGTTGTCAGCAATCAGTTGTCAGTTATCAGTTTCTTCCGCCAGGGGCGGGCCCGCTGAGTGCTCTGGACTGACAACTGACCACTGAGAGCTGAAAGCTGGGTTGAGTGGCGGTTGTACTGAAGTCGTCAAAAGAGATTGAGAAGATGCGCCGCGCGGGCCAGGTGGTCCGCGAAGTGCTCGAGTTGGTGCGGAGCCAGGTGAAACCGGGCGCCACCACCTTGGATCTCGAAAAGACAGCGGAAGCACGGCTTGCCGAACTGGGAGTCAAGGCCGCCTTCAAGGGCTACCACGGCTATCCCTGCGTGCTATGCACCTCGGTCAATAACGAAGTGGTGCACGGCATTCCGTCGCCCAAGCGGGTCCTCAAGGAAGGGGACATCGTTTCGCTCGATTTTGGCGCGGTGGTCGATGGCTACTTTGGCGATGCGGCCATTACCGTTCCGGTGGGCGAGAAGATCGATCCGGAGACGGCGCGGCTGTTGAAAGTGACCGAGGCGTCTTTGAGCGCAGCGATTGAGGTGGTTCGACCTGGCGCAACCCTCGGCGATGTGGGTTTCGCCGTACAGAAGGTGGTCGAGGCCGAGGGGTTCTCGGTTGTAAGGGATTTTGTGGGCCATGGCATCGGGGTCCACATGCACGAAGATCCGCAGGTGCCGAACTTTGGCGTGGCAGGCCGGGGCATGAAACTGCGCACCGGCATGGTGATCGCCATCGAGCCCATGGTGAATGCGGGCAAGTCGGACGTCGTGGTTTTGGGCGACGGCTGGACGGCAGTCACCGCGGATGGAAGCATGAGCGCTCATTTTGAGCACTCCGTGGCGGTGACCGCCACGGGAGCGAGAATCCTAACCGAGTAGGTCGCTCGGGATTACAAGCCGGAGGTGTTCGTTCAGTGCACCGGCGGAAGCGGGATGCCGTTTGTCGAAGGAAGATGCGATTGAGGTCATGGCGGTGGTCACAGAGACACTGCCCAATGCCATGTTCAAGGTCAAACTCGAGAACAATCACGAGGCGCTGACCCATGTCTCGGGAAGGATGCGCAAGAACTTCATCCGCATTCTGCCCGGCGACCGCGTGGCCGTAGAGTTGAGTCCCTACGACCTGAATCGCGGACGGATCGTTTACCGCTACAAATAGCCAGCAGCTTACAGCTGACAGAGAACAGTTTTAGGAAGGGCAGCAACAGTTATGAAAGTCCGAGCATCGGTCAAAAAGATTTGCGTCAAGTGCAAGGTCATCACCCGCCGCGGGGTGGTCAGGGTGATCTGTGAAAACGCAAAGCACAAGCAGCGCCAGGGCTAGTTGAGAGTCTGGCAGAACGCGGAAAGCTTCACGAGCAGCAGACAGCTCACAGCTAACAGTTAAAAACGCGCAAGATTCGGGACGAACTGTAGGCTGTTAGCTGTCAACTGTTAGCTAAGAAAGAGGCTAGTTAGCCTGAGTCAAGGCTTGCGATGAACCTCTGGAGCGAGATCCGCATTACCCGTGCGAGCCGGTTAAGGCCGGAGGCACACAACCGAAGTTCAAAAAGGATTCTTCAATGGCACGTATTGCTGGCGTCGATCTGCCTCGCAACAAGCAGGCACGAATCGCGCTCACTTACATCTTCGGCATCGGAGATCCTCGCGCGCTCAAGATTCTGGAGAAGGCGAATGTAGACGCCTTCAAGAAGATCCAGGACCTGGGCGAAGACGAGGTCAACCGCATCCGCCAGGTGATCGAGGACGAGGGGAACGTCGAGGGCGACCTGCGCAAGGACGTCCAGATGCACATCAAGCGTCTCATCGACATTCAGAGCTATCGCGGCACGCGTCACCGGCGCGGTCTGCCGGTTCGCGGTCAGCGTACCCACACCAACGCCCGCACACGCAAGGGCCCGCGCAAGGGCACAGTTGCCGGCAAGAAGAAAGCGACGGGTAAAACCTAATGGCGAAAGCAGAGCAAAAGGCCGGCGCGGGCAAGCCTGCGGCCGGCAAAGCGGGCAAAAACAAGAAGTTCAAGAAACGCGAGCGCAAGAATGTTCCATTCGGCATTGCGCACGTACAAGCGACTTTCAACAACACCATCGTTACCATCACCGACCCAGTGGGCAACACACTGAGCTGGAAGAGCTCCGGTTCGCTGGGTTTCCGCGGTTCGCGCAAGGGTACACCCTTTGCGGCGCAGCAGGCGGCCTCGAATGCGGCCAGCATGGCTCGTGATCACGGGCTGCGTGCGGTCGATGTGCGGGTCTCCGGTCCGGGTTCGGGCCGCGAGTCGGCTATCCGAGCCCTGGCTGCCGCCGGCATAGAGGTGCGCACCATCCGCGACGTAACGCCGGTGCCGCACAACGGCTGCCGTCCGCCCAAGAGACGGAGAGTGTAAGAGAAGCTAGTTGTCAGCTTTCAGTGGTCAGTTGTCAGTCCGCTTCGGGCAACGACTGACAACTGATAGATGACAACTGATAACTGAACTGGGCCGGGACGAAATGTCCTGAAGGACACGTAAACCGGCCGTCATCCGAAGTCAGGAGAAGAAATGGCACGTTATACCGGAGCAGTATGCCGCCTCTGCCGTCGTGAGGCAACCAAGCTCTTTTTGAAGGGCGCCAAGTGCACGTCTGATCGTTGCCCGTTGGAGAAGCGTAATTTTCCTCCCGGCCAGCATGGCAAAGACCGCAAGGCCAAGATCGTAGGCTACGGCCTGCAACTGCACGAAAAGCAGAAGGCCAAACGCATGTACTTCACGTTGGAGAGCCAGTTCCGCGCGTACTACGAAAAGGCCAACAAAGCCTCGGGCGTTACCGGCGAGCTGCTGATCCAGCAACTGGAACGCCGCCTGGACAACGTGGCCTTCCGGCTGGGCTTTGCCATGTCGCGCCGCCAGGCTCGCCAGGTGGTCCGCCACGGCCATGTCGAGGTCAACGGCCGCAAGGTTAACATACCTTCTTACCAGGTGAACGCGGGAGACGAAATCAAGGTTCGCGACGCCGCCAAGAAGCTGCTGATCATCGAGCAGGGTTCGCAGTACACCTCCCAGAGCCCAGTGCCCGCGTGGTTGGAAGCCAACTTTGAAAACATGTCTGGCCGCGTGCTGCATCTGCCCAAACGCCAGGACGTGAACCTGCCCATCAACGAGCAGTTGATCGTCGAGTTGTACAGCAAGTAAGCGAACAGCCGTCAGTTGTCAGCGGTCGGTTATCAGTTAACTCCCGCAAGGGGCTTCTAACTGGTAGCAGACAGCTGATGGCTGAGAGCTGCATTTCAAACAGAAGGAGAACTTGCGCGGCCGCCGCAAAATGCTTCGCGACGTTCAAGCCGCGCGGGAAACGAGAGACAGATATGCTTTGGAGAGGATTTCAGAAACCGAAGCGTTTGGCAGTCGATGCCGAGACGCTTACCAACACTTTCGGCAAGTTCAGCGCCCAGCCCTTTGAGCGCGGCTTTGGCACGACGATCGGCAATGCATTGCGCCGCACCTTGCTGAGTTCGATTGAGGGTGCCGCGGTCACCGCGATTCGCATCGAGGGCGTGCTCCACGAATTTCAGTCCATCACCGGCGTAGTCGAAGATGCCACCGACATCATCCTGAATCTCAAGCAGGTTCCATTCAAGCTCGCGGGCGAGGGCCCCAAGGCGCTCTATCTGCGCGCCGACCAGCCCGGCGTGGTCACTTCGGGAATGATTGAAGCCGACGGCGACGTCGAGATCCTGGACAAAAACATCTATATCGCCACCCTCTCGGAAGGCGGCAAGCTGGATATGGAGATGCGCCTTAAGCGTGGACGCGGCTATATCTCCGCCGACAAGAATTTTGATGCCGACCTGGGCATCGGTTTCATTCCTGTGGACTCGGTTCACTCGCCGGTGCGCCGCGTCAACTATGTCGTCGAAGCCGCCCGCCTGGGCCAGATCACCGACTACGATAAGCTCACCCTAGAAGTGTGGACCAATGGGGCCGTGTTGCCCGCCGACGCTGTCGGCCTGGCCGCCAAGCTGCTCAAAGACCA
Organism: Occallatibacter sp.; assembly: GCA_049522255.1. Classification (GTDB taxonomy): domain Bacteria; phylum Acidobacteriota; class Terriglobia; order Terriglobales; family Acidobacteriaceae; genus Telmatobacter. Next base: position 16,336 of record JBEKOA010000039.1, on the reverse strand, counting down.
CATGAACATCTTCATCAACTTCGAGGAAGAGATCGAGACCGAGGGACGTGGTGAGGAAGGCCGTACTCTGCTGCGCAACGACAATCTCAATCGCTCGGTTGAAGAGCTGGAGCTTTCGGTCCGCAGTTACAACTGCCTGAAGAACGCCAACATCCAGTCCATCGGCGAACTGGTGCAAAAGACTGAAGCCGAGATGCTCAAGACCAAGAACTTCGGCCGCAAGAGCCTGAACGAGATCAAGGAAATTCTCGCTCAGATGGGCCTCTCGCTGGGCATGAAGATCGATGAGCAAGGCAACGCCGTACCTGGACCTACCAGCATATCGCCGGCCGCTGCCTTGGCCGCCAACTATAGCCGCTATGACGATGAGGACGAACCGCTGGATTCGGTGGATCTGCAACTGCCCACTGAAACCGAGAACTTTTAACAGTCGTCAGTTGTCAGTCGTCAGTTTACAGTGAAATCCCCGCGCGGGGAATCACTGACAACCGATACCTGATAACTGACAACTGATTACTGAAAACTGATTCGAAAGAGAGTTTCACCATGCGCCATCGCAATGCAGGAAACAAGCTCGGACGCAACACCAGCCACCGTCGCGCCCTGTTGCGTAACCTGACCACGTCTGTCATCATCGAAGATCGCGTCGAGACCACCGTGGCCAAGGCCAAGGCGGTTCGTCCGCTGATAGAAAAGATGATCACCCTGGGCAAGAACGGCGATCTGCACTCGCGCCGCCAGGCCCTCAGCTTTCTCATGACCGATGCGTCCGTCGAGCGGCTCTTTGATACCGTGGCCGAGCGCTACAAAGATCGGCAGGGCGGCTATCTGCGCATCGTCCGGACCGGCTTCCGCAAAGGCGACGGGGGCGAAAAGGCCTTCATCGAACTGCTTGGAGCAGAGAAGCAGCTTGACGCCAAGCGCCAGAAGCGCGATGAGATCAAGGCCAAAAAGCGCGCCGATCTCGAAAAACAGATGGAAGAAGCCAAGACCGAAGAAATCCGGGAAGCCAAGGAAGACGCCGCGTAGGGCGGTTCTTCCAAGGCGGGTTCGACCTTCATTCAGAAGGCAAGCACGGGCGCATCCCCAAGCGGGATGCGCCCGTGCTTGTGTCGTGAGGCCGCAAATAATCGGAAAGTAGAAGAAAGTGCAGAGTCGAAAAGAGCGATTGGCGAGCCAGAGGGCTTAGAGATACGCGACCAGGAGAGCGGCTTCAAAGAAGACCAGGCATGTGATACCAACGGCCGCCTATCCAAACAGGAATCGCGCTGGAGTCATGAGCGGTCTCGGAGATCCAATCCAGGAGTTCACTTAGTGTTAGATAGCTGCTGCCGCGGGCAGAATCTCATCCGCATCCACCCACTGAGTCGGATAGTTGCCGGTGTAACATGCGGTGCAGTAGCCCGTGGAATCCCCGGATTCTTCGCCCTTGCAGCACTTGAGCAGGCCATCAAGGGATAGATAGGCCAGCGAGTCGGCTTCGATAAAGCGGCGAATCTCATCGATCGAGTTATTGGCTGCGATTAACTCGCGTTTGCTGGGAGTATCTACTCCGTAAAAGCACGGTGAAACAGTGGGCGGGCAACTAATGCGCAGATGGACTTCCCTGGCGCCCGCGCCGCGAACCATGCGAACAATTTTGCGGCTGGTCGTTCCGCGAATGATGGAGTCGTCAATCAGAACGACTCTTTTGCCTTCCAGCAGATTGCGGACCGGGTTGAGCTTGAGACGGACGCCGAAGTCGCGCACGCGTTGCTCCGGCTCAATAAAGGTGCGGCCGACATAGTGGTTGCGAATAAGTCCGAGACGGAAGGGAATGCCGGCCTCTTCCGCGTATCCCAGAGCCGCTGTCACGCCGGAGTCAGGAACCGGCACGACCAGATCCGCCGGTACGCCGGATTCTCGGGCGAGCTGGCGGCCCATCTGATCGCGGCTCTCCTGCACCCAGCGTCCGAAGATGCGCGAGTCGGGCCGCGCGAAATAGACGTGCTCGAAGATGCAACTGGATTGCGGAACGCCACTTGCGTACTGCCGGCTGGTGACTCCATCCTCGGTGACCATGACCAGTTCGCCGGGCAGCACGTCGCGCTCGAATTCAGCGCGCAGCAGATCGAAGGCGCAGCTCTCGGAGGCAAAGACTATGGTGTCGCGGCCGTCGGGATTCCGTATGCGGCCCATCGAGAGCGGCCGGAAGCCACGCGGATCGCGGGCGGCGAAGATGCGGTCGCGGGTCATCATGACAATGGAGAAAGCGCCGTCGATTTGAGAGAGCGAATCGGCAATGGAGTCAACCAGCGTTCCCGCGCGCGAGTGGGCGATGAGTTGGACAATGATCTCGGAATCAGAGGTGGTCTGGAAGTAGGCTCCGTCGCGCTCAAGCCGCGCACGGATGTTCCCCAGGTTGACCAGGTTGCCGTTGTGAGCGATGGCGATAAGGCCCTTTGTTGAATCGACCCGAATAGGCTGGGCATTGAGCAAAGCCGAGTCGCCGGTTGTCGAGTAACGCGTGTGTCCTATGGCCATCGCACCGGGGAGCTTGGCCAGCACATCGTCGGTAAAGATCTCCGAAACCAGGCCCATGCCCTTGATGTTGGCCAGATGCTGGCCGTCGGCCGTGGCGATGCCGGCCGACTCTTGCCCGCGATGCTGCAAGGCGTAAAGGCCGAGATAGGCCTGGCGGGCGGCGTCTGGGTGGCCGTGAATGGCGATAACTCCGCACTCCTCGCGGAGTTTGGGGTCTTCCTGAGGAATGATTCTGGAATCCCAGGTCCCAAAAGCGGGACCTGGGGCACCCAGATTCATTGTCTCGTCGAGGCCCTTGACGCCCTGAAAGAGCAGCCCGCTCATGCCATTACCTCGCCATGGAGGGTTGCTTCCAGGGCGGAGGCCCACGGCTTGCGGAGTTCGTCCAAAGGAGCCGAGATAAAAGGCTCGCGTTCTACCGAAATCTCCAGGCGGGCTCCGCCGGTCGTTCCGATGCGGGCGACGAAGAAGCTGTACTCGCCGGCCAGAGCCTCGATCTTGGAGATGTTGTCGGGAGCGGCAGTGACTACCACGGTGGAGGCCGGCTCGGCGAAGAGGCCGAAGAGCGGATGAACCATGAGCGACTGTTCCTGCTCGACGGTTGCGCCAATTCCTTTGGGAAATCCTGCCTGTGCCAGAGCGACAGCGATACCGCCGTCGGAGATGTCGCGGGCGGAACGAATCAATTTGCGCGCGGCCAGCCCTTGTAGCAGGGTGTGAAGATCAGCCTCGGCATCCAGATCGAGCGTTGGCGGCTGACCCCAGATGCCCCCCAGAACGACTTTTGAGTACTCCGAAGCGCCAAAGGCCGCAAGGGCGGTCGTCGCGGTCTCCTCGGGCGCATCCGCGTCCTCATGCGCCACGGGCTCGTTCGCCTCGATCTCAACCGGATAGTACTTCATCGGTTCAGGGTGAAAAGGAACCTTAAGGCCGGGATCGGGTTCCTTGCCCTTGGGAATCGGCCAAAGAAGGAGGATTGCGTCGCCGGCTTTTTGAAATTCCGCCGGAATAGCTTTGGTGACATCGTCGAGGAAGCCCACAATTCCCAGTACGGGTGTGGGATAAATGCCCTCGCCGCGCGTTTCGTTATAGAGAGACACGTTGCCGCCCGTGATCGGAGTCCCCAACGTCGTGCAGGCCTCTGCGATGCCGTCGATGGCCGCCGAAAGCTGGGCCATGATTTCGGGCTTCTCGGGATTTCCGAAGTTGAGGCAGTTTGTAGCCGCCACTGGTTTCGCGCCGGTCATGGCCACCTTGCGCGCGCACTCGGCGACGGCGTGCATGGCGCCCAGCTTGGGATCGAGATAGGCCCAACGGCCGTTGCCGTCCAGAGCCATTGCCAGGCCGCGTTCGTGACCCGGCGTGCCAGTGCCCTTAATGCGCATCACGCCGCCCTCGCCGCCAGGGCCGATGACCGTGTTGGTTTGCACCATAGTGTCGTATTGCTCGTGGACCCAGCGCTTTGAGCAGACGTTGGCGCTGGCCAGCAGTTTTTTCAGGTCCGCGGTGAAGTCGCGGTCCTCGGCCAACTTGGTCAGCATTTCTTCTGAAGGATCGAGCGGAATCGGCGTCTTCCAGACTCCAACCGGTCGATTGTAGAGCGGAGCATCGTCGGTGAGCGATTGATTGGGGATGTCCGCTACCAACACGCCGTGATGGCGGATGCGCAGCCGCGGCTCGGGCTGAACCGTGCCAACGATGACTCCATCCAGTCCCCACTTTCTGAAGACGCTCAAAACCTCTTCTTCGCGGCCCTTGATTGCCACCAGCAACATTCGCTCCTGGCTCTCGGAGAGCATGATCTCGTAGGCGGTCATTCCGGTTTCGCGCTGCGGTACATGGTCCAGCTCAACGTCGAGTCCTACGCCCCCGCGCGCGCCCATCTCGCAGGTGGAGCAGGTCAACCCCGCTGCCCCCATATCCTGAATGCCGACGATGGCGCCGGTGCGCATGGCCTCGAGGCAAGCCTCCATCAGCAGCTTCTCCATGAAGGGATCGCCTACTTGCACATTGGGCCGCTTGGCTTCGGTTCCCTCGTGAAACTCTTCGCTGGCCATCGTCGCGCCATGAATGCCGTCGCGGCCCGTCTTGGCGCCCACGTAGATCACGGGATTGCCAGCGCCGGTTGCTTTGCCATAGAAGATCTCATCCTTGCGGACCATCCCCAGTGCGAAGGCGTTCACCAGCGGATTACCGCTGTAGCAAGCCTCGAACTTGGTCTCGCCGCCCAGGCAGGGCACGCCAAAACAGTTTCCGTATCCGGCAATGCCGCTCACCACGCCTTCGACGATGGAGTGATTCTTGGCGACGATGGCAGGGTCCGACTCTCCCGCGTCCGCTTCGATCGACCCGAAGCGCAGCGAATCCATCACCGCCAGCGGCCGCGCACCCATGGTAAAGATGTCGCGCAGAATGCCGCCCACGCCGGTGGCCGCGCCCTGAAATGGCTCAATATAGCTGGGGTGGTTGTGACTTTCAATCTTGAATGCGCAGGCCCAGCCGTCGCCCACGTCGATAATGCCGGCGTTCTCGCCAGGCCCCTGAACGACGAGGTCGCTCTTGGTAGGCAGCCGCTTGAGATGCACACGGCTCGACTTATACGAGCAATGCTCGCTCCACATCACGCTGTAGATGCCCAGTTCGGTGAGCGATGGCACGCGCCCCAGCGCGGCCTCGATGCGGCTGTACTCATCCGCGGTGATGCTGTGCTGGGCCAGCGACGCCGGAGTAACCTCAACCGGCTCGGGAACGACTGCAGAGGATGCTGTGGTCATCACGATTGCCTTAATTGTCGCACGACTGTCACATTTAGGCGCGGCTTGCCGGTGTGGAAAGCGGAGGCCAGTCCCAAATCCCGCACGGGGCGCGGCTTCCGTCGCCGGAGCTTGGCCGGTAAAGGCCTTAGAGGGCTGCGATGTTATGTATGCCCCACCTCCTCATCTCATGGGCCCCGCGTTCCCCCTTCTCTTCGTTTAGGCCTCTCTTTAGAGCCACCGAGGGAACCAGCATAAGACGAGGTTCTTTATAGGCGTCACGGCGAGCGGGACGCTTTGGCGCAAAGGCAAGTGCTGTGCGATACTTTTAAGGCGGCATCCCACTCCCGGGCCGGGATGGTGGAACTGGCAGACGCAGCGGACTCAAAATCCGCCGCCCTTCGGGGCATGGGGGTTCGACCCCCCCTCCCGGCACCATAAAATCAATAATTTATAAGATTTCTATCCGACCGTCCAGAGCCGCTCAAACCCCAAGTAGCCAATTATGTAGCCAATTGGATGTACAATCGTGGCACCGAGGAATTGTGCGATGCCACGAGTACGGAAAGAGAAAAAGCATCGAGGGGTATTCGAAAGGGACAAGAGGAGCAATGTTTGGTGGGTTCGCTTTGTAGACGTGGACGGCAAGCGAAAAGCAAGGTGTATCGGGTCGTTCAGTGACGCGGTGGACTTCTACGAAGCCGAAAAGGTCAGGGTACGAAAGCGTATCCTTGCCCCTGTCGCGTCCCATCGCGGCGTCCGGTACAGCCAGCTTGTAGAGGCTGCTCTCATCTATAACGGACAGTCGCACCGCGACCAGCGCAACTTCGCTCAGCGGCTCCAAACTACCCTCGACCATTTCGGGCATCGGTATGCCGATACAATCACCCCCGCTGAAATCGCGGAATGGTTCTCGCAGATGGAAGAGGAGCGGGAATGGACGCCAGCAACAATCAATCGGTACAGAGCGGCGATGAGCAAGGCGTTCAAATTGGGTATCGCGGACGGCAAGGTGTCGCGAAATCCGGCCAGGCTGGTGCCTCAGCGCAAAGAATCCAACGGGAGGCTCCGGTTTCTCTCCGAGGGCGAAGATGACAGGCTACGAGCGGCCCTCCGAGGTCGGCCAAACTGTGTCCCCCAATTAGACATTGCTCTTCATACCGGCATGAGGAAAGGTGAACAGTTCAGTGTCACGTGGGGTCAAGTGGACTTCGACCACAAGTACATTCATTTGTCGGAGACCAAGAATGGGTCAAACAGGTACGTTTCTCTCAACTCCAAGGCGCTGGAGACCCTCAAGACCTTGAAAGAGACGCACGACCGGCTCAAGGTTCCCGCTAATTCTCTGTTGTTTCTGAGCCATCAGAACAAGCCGATGACCGACCCAAAGGAATGGTTCGGCAGAGCGTGCGATGAGGCCAAGATTGCTGGGGTGACTTGGCACACGCTCAGGCACACCTTTGCTAGTAGGCTGGTAATGGCTGGCGTTGGATTGAAGGAAGTGCAAGAGCTAATGGGACACAAGACGATAACGATGACAGCCCGGTACGCTCATCTGGCACCCGCGCATAAACTCAGTGCCCTTGAGAAACTGGTCAATCGCCAGCAACCGGCTGAGGATGATGACCGTGAGCAAAGCGAACAAGGTCACCATGAGGGATGAGCACGCGGCTTCCGATGCGGCGAAACCGAATCTCCCCTCTGCTAAGAAGATAGTTGAGCGACCTTAGGCTGATGCTGAGCATTTCCGCTGCGGTACGCTTATCGTAAAGCAGCCTCTGCACCGCAACACTCGAAGTGCTCATTGAAGGAACTACGGGCTCATCCCCTACAGCTTTCCCTTCGCACTTAGCCTTGGAGAACTGCTTCGCTACCACTCCAATTGGGGAGCAACCACTCGAATTCTCCCTCGCTCTATTCGAATTTTTAATTGAATCACTCACACGCACTTTGGCAAATCCTTCGAAATGGATTTGCTCAAGTTGCGCCTCGGGCTATTCGGAGTGGACGGTCACATTGCAGCCGTTCTTAGGTGCATCCCCTCACCAAGGGGCATCACTCAGGCACAGCACCATTCCCGACCCGTGCATCCCGTAGAGCCCGTCTCGGGTAGACGGCGGGATGCATTATTCAGTTGTCTAGGCTCACATCGAGCCGTCGTGCAAAATACCCATGGCTCGCAAAGACGTGCGGCCAGTCGTTTCTGCTGCTACCTTTGTTCTTCGATGACCCTTAAGTTGGTAACGATGATGGTGGTCTGCTGAACCAACTCATCAAGGTCGCTGTCGTCTTCGTCAATGGCCCTGAGGTTGGCGGTGATGGCGCTAGTCTGCCGCTCCAGTTCCTCAAGGTCTAGCTTTGAAATTGGTGTTTGCCATAATGGCTCCCCTTTGAGTTGTGGCTGGTATACATTCCTACAACGCGCTCCAACCCGCGAATGAGGTGAGCGCTCTGTAAACCTCATCTTGGTTTGTGGTAGATTGTGCGGCATATTTGTGCAATGAGGCAAAGCCGGACGGAGTTGTGGGCGAGGTGGCGAGGGCTGATTTCGGAACAGCATTCAAGCGGCCAATCGGTGACAGCATTCTGTCATGACCGAGGAATTCGTGACGCTCAGTTCTACGATTGGAAGAAGCGAGTTCGCGAAGTCGAAGCAGCAAAGTTTGTAGAAGTGAAGGTGAAGGAGTCGAGCGAGCAACGGAGGCCGGCGCCGGAACATCATCCAGCGATTGCGATTCGTCTGAACAATGGGCGCAGCCTTTTGGTAGAGCCCGGATTCGATGCGAGTCATCTGCGTGCGTTGCTAGCTGTGCTTGAGATCGAGGGATGATCGGGCTGCCGAGTTTTCATGCGTTCGATAGTGCGCAGGGACCGCGCATCTGGTTGGCAGCCGAGGCGACGGACATGCGCTGCGGGTTTGATCGGCTTGCCGAACGAGTGAAGTCTGTGATCGGCCAAGATCCCTGCGGGAACAGTCTTTTCGTCTTCCGCTCGCGTCGTGGAGACAGATTGAAGATTTTGACGTGGGACCGCGACGGATTTATTTTGTGGTACAAGCGTCTCGAGGGCGGAGTGTTCAAACTGCCGCGGATGGACGCTGGAATACGTTCCGTTGAGTTGCGAGCAAGCGAGTTAGCGATGATCCTTGATGGGATCGATATGTCGAAGTTGAAGCGTGTTCCGCGCTATGAACGTGGAGCGGAAACTAACAAAAATAACATGCAAAGAATTATAGATTGATGTAACTTACGACACATCACTTGCATCGAATAAGCGAGTGAATAACGAAGCCAGTCTTGTTGCTCTTCCCGATGACAGCCAGGCGCTGAAGGCCTTGCTGGTCGCGCTGATGGATGAACGCGACAAGCAGAGCCAACTTGCCGAAGAGCAGACCAGGCGTGCCGACGATCTCCACGTTGAGAATCTTCGCTTGCAGTTGGAGTTGGATCGATATCGCAAGTGGTACTACGGTCCTCGCGCCGATCGTCTGCAATCGTCTGGTGACCTGGCACAGATGCTTCTGAACTTCGCCGAAGAGATGGACCTGAAGCCGGTCAATCCTGGCGATCTTCCACCGCGCACCGAAGCGGCGGAAGAGCTTCGGCGCGTGAGGCGGCGCAAGGGACGGCGCAATCTTGCTAACTTTGAAAACCTTCCTGTAACTACCCAGGTCCACGAGTTGAGCGCGGCTGAACGGGTCTGCCCATGCTGCGGCATCGAGCGCAAGCAGATCGGCACGGACGAAAGCTGGCAGGTGGAATATCTTCCCGGCCACTTCGTACGGATCCATCACCTGCGCAGGAAGTATGTCTGCGTGGGCTGCGAGAGCAACGGCGATAACCCGCAGATGGAGACGGCAGCCAAGCCGGAGATGGCAATCGACAAGGGCATGGCCGGGCCGGGGCTGTTGGCGTACATCGCGACGAGCAAATTTTCAGATTACGTACCTCTATATCGACTCGAAGACATCTTTGAGCGGCAGGGATTTGAGATCTCGCGGGCAACGCAATCGGTCTGGTGCGGAGACATGGCCGATCTGGCCGAACCACTGTGGGAGTTGATGGGTGATCGAGTGAGAGCCTCGCATGTGGTGGCCACCGACGATACGATCATGCCCATGCTGAGCAAAGGTAAGACCGCCAACGCTCGCATGTGGGTCTATGTCGGCGATGGCGACTTTCCATATAACGTCTTCGACTTTACATTGAATCGCGGTCGCGACGGACCGAAGTATTTTCTGAAAGATTACAATCAGGTTCTTCTGGCCGACGCTTACGGCGGCTACAACGGCGTCGTTGCCGGCAACGAGATCACGCGTGCCGGATGTTGGGCGCATATGAAGAGAAAGGTGATCGACGCGGAAAAGGCTGCTCCCGAGATCGCACGGGAAGCGGTAGAGCGGGTTCGCGCTCTCTATGCGGTCGAGAGACTGAGCAAGGATGTATCAGCGGAAGAGCGTCTGAAGCTTCGCCAGCAGCAGTCGGCGCCGCTGCTGGCCCAATTACGCGAGCGGCTTCTTGCCTGGAAGGAGCAGTTGCTGCCCAAGCATCCCATGGCCGAGGCGGTCAACTACGCGCTCAGCCAGTGGACAGAACTGAACGTGTTCTCGTCCGATGGTGCGGTTCCCATCGACAACAACGTATCCACTGCCGCGCGCGGCATTTGAGACATAATGCCGATTGCCGGATTATGCCGCGCAGTTGATGTAGTGCACGGTCCTGCCTGTTTTGTAATTCCCAGGACGCGGCATAATTCGTATGGTCTCTTCATGCTGGCAAGTATGCCAGTCAAGGAGAGAGCACATGAACACAACTACCTTGGAATGTGGGGCGTGTCAAAAGCCGTTCGACGAGCATGTTGACCTTTTCCTCCATCATCTTCGCGCCGCCGGATACGCGGAACATACTTTGCGCAAGAAACGATGGGCTCTGCGAAGTCTTGCTTTGTGGGCGCAACGAAAAGGGATTGCCGTTGCCGATTTCCATGACCGCCATGCTGCTGCGTTTCTAGCACGCTCGTCTGGAAGGGCGAGGGATTTTGTCTCAGTTCAACGAAGTGCCGTTCGGCAGTTTCAGCGATTCCTCCTTTCGGGAACCGGTGCCGTACATCCACCAGCGCCGAGGAGCACCTCTGTAGGACGCGATCTTCTTCGGGATTATGAAGACTACTTGCGCAACAATAGGGGCCTCGCGGAAAACTCCATCCATGTCTATATTCCCTTCATCCGGAGTTTTCTCACATCAGAGAAGAGCCGGACGGGCCGTGTGTCTCAGCGATGGCTTAACGCGCTGGCGATTCGGGATTTTGTCCTGAGCCACATCCAAAACCGATCCGGCGAGTATGTCCGGCTCCTGGGCACGGCGCTTCGTTCCTTTCTGCGCTTTCTTTTCCTGTCCGGCAGGATTGCACGTGATCTTTCTCCTTCAGTTCCCACTGTCCGCAAGTACCGCCAAGCTGTTCCGCCGGCTTTTCTTTCACCCGAGGAGGTGGAACGCATCCTGGCGAAGACAGATCGATCGACATCCACCGGTCGCCGGGATTACGCGATTCTGCTTCTGCTTGCCCGGCTCGGCCTGCGCGCTGGAGAGATCGTCGCTCTCGAATTCGATGACCTTCTCTGGCGAACAGGAGAGATCGTGATCCACGGCAAGGGCAAGATGGTGGATCGGTTGCCACTACTGTCGGAAATCGGCGAGGCTCTGACTGTTTATCTTCGTGAGGATCGCGGCATCGGCGTCTCGCGACGAGTTTTCTTGAGGAGGTTGGCGCCACGAGCCGGACTGACGGGTCCGGCGACTATTGGACACATCGTACGGAGGGCGCTCGCGCGAGCCGATGTTCATCGTTCCGGTCGCGGCGCTGCTCACCTGTTTCGGCACGGACTGGCAACCAAAATGATTCGCCATGGCGCCAGCATATCGGAAATCGCGGAGATCCTCCGGCACCGCTCGCAAACCACCACGGCCATTTACGCCCAGGTGTCCTTCGAGGCGTTGCGCACTGTGGCCCTTCCATGGCCGTCGCAGGAGGTGAGAAATGATCACCTTGCATGATGCCCTTCCGCAGTATGTATCTCTCCGACGCGCCCTGGGCACGAAGCTTCAAGAACCAGCTCAGACGCTCGTCGATTTTGTGAACTTCATGGAGCGTGAGAAGGCGGCCTTCATTACCACGGAACTCGCGCTCCGTTGGGCCATGAAGCCGCAAGGCGTACAACGAGCAACCTGGGGACGGCGCCTCAGCATGGTGCGGAAATTCGCAGCCTGGCTAAGCACCATCGACAGTCGGACCGAAGTGCCGCCTGACGGAGCAGCTTCATCCCCTCTTCCGCCGGCGTCCGGTCCGCCTTCCGCGCATTGCAGTCGCGGCATGCAGCAACCAAGTTCTCCCAGGTGCTCAGTCCGCCTTGTGCGCGCGGAACTACGTGCTCCAGTTCCAGTTCTCCGCTCGCAAACATCTCGCCGCAATACGGGCAAACGTATCCGTCGCGAATCAGAATGTTCTTACGCGATAGCGTTTGGATCCGCGACGGCAAGCGCCGATATTGACGCAAACGAATTACACAAGGCAATTGCAATCCGACATGCACAAACCGATCGTGGGTCTCCTCAATGACTGCGGTGCCTTTGATCAGCAACACAAGAGCGCGGCGTGCCCGCGTAATGTTAACGGGTTCGTAGCTCGCGTTGAGCACCAATACGGGCATCGTCATTGCACTCGTCATATATCCTTTCTGGAGCTGGCGGCCGGATTCGAACCGGCATCGTCCTCGTTACGAATGAGGTGCATCGCCTTCTCTGCCACGCCAGCTCTCACTGCACCACGACCTTGATTCCTTGGAGCGGCTGGCCGGAGTTGAACCGGCGATCTCCGCGCTGGCAACGCAGCGTCTTACCGCTCGACTACAGCCGCTCATTTTCTGGCTCCGGGAGGGGGATTCGAACCCGATCCGTCTGTGGTGTCAAAGACCACTGTCCTGCGACTAGACGATCCGGGACGTATTGTCCTTCGCATCGCGTAGACACACTTTTCTTATCCATGTCAGATATTTCACTTACATAGTCACTAGCTGGCTGGCGAGCAAGGCTTCGAACCTTGACTTCCGCGGTCAGAGCACGGCGTGTTTCCAGTTACACTACTCGCCACTAATCTTGGCTGCGCAGGTGGGAGTCGAACCCACATAACCCTGATTAACAGTCAGGTTCTCTGCCAGTTGAGATACCGCGCAATATTGCCCAGAAACTAAAAGCCCCCGACCTTATTGAAGGCCGGGGGCTTAGTCTCACAAAAATGGAGCTAAATCGCTAATCCGGCCTGAACACGGTATTACCCTGCCGCGTCGGTTGAATCGCCGCTGGTGTAAATCCGTGGTGGGCTCGGAGCATCATAACTTCTGTACTTTACCGCGACTTAGTTTCAAAAGTCAACTGCAAACAATGCGATCTTTAGTAACTCACGGACATCAGGTAATTGCGCTTTCAGTGAAGGTGCTGAGAGCAAATAACATTTCGCGCGAGTTATGATCCAGGTTTGGTCACGCCGACCAGAGTTGAACTGGCATTCGCGCCTTGAAGGGACGCTGGCCTAACCGTTAGCCGACGGCGTGACGAACTGTTGGCGCAGCCGACCGGATTCGAACCGGCATCTGCTCGATCGACAATCGAGAGCTCTCGCCATTAAGCTACGGCTGCGCATTTTAGGGCTGCCTCGGTTCGCACGACACTCATGCGAGCGACTAGCGCGAGGCTGCTCCATGTGATGGTGGGTGTGGGAGGATTCGAACCTTCAATGCTCACAGGAGCCCGGGGTTACGGCCCGGCAGGGCAACCAGTCGCCCCAACACACCCACGTTTGGCGGAGAGGGCGCGAGTCGAACGCGCAAGTCCCAAAGGCACGCCCCGCTTCAAACGGGATCGGCTTGCCACATGCCGAACCTCTCCAACAGTGACTACGAAGACTCTCGACAATCGAGTCATGTCCCTCGCACAAACGTCCCATCCGCAAGCGCCTTACGGATGTATCGCATCAGAGTGATCGCCTTGAATTCAGCCGTGAGCGTGGCTCCGCCGATATCGTCAAGCGAGACCGGAAACTGGTACTTCTGGCCTTCCACATCGACGGTGTAGAACATGTTGCCAGTGCGATAGAAAGAGAACCTGGCCATGTTGTCCTTCACGATCTGCTTGATGCTCGGCATCATTTGATTCATCCTCTCTGACACAAAACTACTTGCACTTAGACTGGCGGTAGCGGCGCGAGTCGAACGCGCAAGCCCCGAAGGTACGTCCCGCTTCGGACGGGATGGGCTTCCCACATGCCCAACGCTACCTCTACCCCAACGACGAAGACCTGTCGCCGGGGACCCCGGTCTGTGGCGGTAGGAGCAGGACTTGAACCTGCACACGCCATGCGACGTGAGCCTCGCCTCCAACGAGGTGCGATGCCGTTCCGCTCATCCTACCGATCAAACAATATGGCGGAGACGATCCGATTCGAACGGACGGTGCCCCTTGTAGGCACTCCGCGTTAGCAGTGCGGTGCCTTAGACCACTCGGCCACGTCTCCTTGAAATCTCTGGTGGGGATGGAGAGATTCGAACTCTCACGCGCTTAGGCACTGGTTTCTAAGACCAGCGTGTCTCCCATTTCCACCACATCCCCACAACTTACTAACTCCATGCAATCCGAATACACAAAATGCGACCAGGTTCATAAGTGCGAATCTGCCGACACGAATGGTGGGCTCCCAGGGACTCGAACCCTAAAGATGACACAGCTCTTGAGGCTGTCGCGTCTGCCTATTCCGCCAGAAGCCCGTAAAAATGAAAACCCCTCGATTTCTCGAGGGGTTTTGGCGATTCCGTTGAATAACCTAAATCAGCCGCGCCCCTCCATGCTCAGCGAATCGCTGAGGCTTTCGGACCGATACGACTTGAATAAGTTCTTCACGAAAACGATAATCTTGAAGTTAAGAGGCGATGGTTTCAAGCTCTACAATGTAGTCGATGATAGCCTCGCTCCAGCCGTCAATGTGCGTCCACTCGCCGTAGCCTATGCCGTTCTTGAAACTGGCTACGTTAATAAGGTAGTTGGTTCGGGCGAAAGGATGTGCGCTGGATGGCTTGTTGACCAGATCGCAGTCCTGCTCATCGGTGATCACGATAATTCTGTCGGCCTTTCCTCCTTCCTTCGTCTTCACATAGTCGATCACTTGGGTCAGAAAAATCCCACCACCGCCGATCGCGCGCGAAGTCTTTTCGTACGCCAGCAAATCGCGCAGCGCGAAACCCCTGCGAGACGGGACAAGCATGGTTGCGTGAATGCGCTTGCAATCGTCGCCTGCCGTCGCATACACAGCCACTTCGTCGCAGATCTCACGCAGCAGCATGGCGAGAGCGGATGCCGCGGTCAGCCGACCAAGTTCAGACTTACGCGAGATATGCCCATGCATCGAACCGGAGCAGTCGACAATCAGGATCGTCTTTCCGGTCAGCTTTCCATGGCCCTCAAGACATTTGAACATCGCGTTCTCCAATTCAGTCTCAAGACGAGGCGCGTGTTTGGCTGCGGAAACAAATCGGAAGGGCAGAACGCGCTCAGACTTCATCTCTCGCATTGCCTTGCCCATCAGTTCATGATCCACACCTGACTTTTGCATGTTGCGTAAATTGCGCAGCAGAGCCAACGCGCCGAGTTTGCGCTCAAGGAGCAAACGCTCCCAAGTCTCGCGCTTGTCTGGCGTTTTGTCCCCATTGGTGCGCTCTCCGCGGCCCACTGCGGAAAGCGAAACCTCCCAGGTGTCGGGCGTCGCGAGTTCGTTCTGGGCTAGGCGCTTCCAGAGGTCGGCCTGCGCTGCATCCACGGGACGCGCGTGCGAAAGGAAGAGAACATCGCGTAAACGAACTGCTCCGGCGCGATCGTACTTGCCGAGTGCGTACTCGTCGAACTTGCAGAAGGCGCTTGCCAGTCCTTTCTTCACCTGTCCCGAGAGCGGCTGCTTGCCACCCGCCCAATAGATGGCCACAAACTCACTGATTTCGTCGGCGCGCTGAATGACGCGTGTCAAAGTTTCGGCGACCAGCGCGCGATGCGTCGCATGACGCGCCATCTCACGCACTAGCAGGAGAGGAGCGTGGCGCAATTTCATCCGATCGCGCGCCTCTATAGCCAGAGCTGCAACCTTAGCGGCCTCAACCCGCGGCACAAGTTCGGTGATTCGTGAGGCGATTTCGACGCCATCCTCGTAGAACTCGCCCTCCCACAGCATGCAGGAAAGAACCGTGCGGCGCAGAGCTTGTTCAGCACTGATGGTGCATGCCGATGCACCTTCATGGGTCCGGAGGCCGGCATCTTGATTGAGTTTCAAAATGTTCAGTCGCATGATAATAAGCCTCCTTTCGAAGCGTATTGTTGAGAAGAAGTTTAGTTGCACAAGATCTGCCGGGGAATAGACGGACGCGGTTAGCTAGACTGGATTGCTCCAGCCACAGGAATCGAACCTGCTCCTCCGCTTTTGGCGGCGCTCTACCAGATGAAACCGAGCCCTGCGCCACCGGCAGATTTGCGTTGGCTGGATCGCACGTGTGCATCCAGGAGATTGGCCGGGGAACAAGCGGCAACAGTGAGGTGTCCTACCGCTAGACGACCTGGCTTACACCAAGGCAGGAGTCGAACCTGCGTCACCCGCTCTTGAGGCGAAGTAACCGTTGCCTACACCACCGGACCTATTCAATTGTTGCTGCGCAGAGAATGTGCGCCGGTTGTTTTTGGCCAGGGAATAACCGGTTGCGGCATTTCCGTTGCTCTTTCCAGTTGAGCTATCCGGAGTCGCCTCCGGAGAGGGATTCGAACCCTCAACCCGCGGCTTAAGAAGTATCCGCTACCTACGCCACTGGCCATATTCACTTGTGCGCACACACTATGTGCTAAGTCAATCTTAGCCGGGGAACAAACGGTACGGATCGTTGCTCTGCCATTGAGCTACCCGGATTTCGCGTCCGGGACGGGACTCGAACCCGCAACCCACTAGGCGAAGTAACCGTAGCCTACGCCACCGGCCAA
>JBEKOA010000038.1:0-32336 GCA_049522255.1 Occallatibacter sp. | reverse complement strand
CGGCCAACTTGCGGAACACCTCGCCCAAATGCTGGCGCAGGCTCTTGTACAGCACCTTCCTGCGCCCTTTCGGGATGAAAACAACGTGGTACTTGCACTCCCACTTCGAGTGGCTTAAGCTTGAGGCATGGTCGACGTGACGGCAGTTGGAGTCGAACCCGCCATCAGCGCAGAAGAAACACACTATTTTCTGATTTTGAGAACGTCAGTGTTGCAGTGAATGCCGCGACTTCCAAATCTTTCGTTAAAAATCACGTACTCAGTTCTCACGGATCTCTATAGCATCCAAGTCTCTATCACTCTCTCCCTAGGCGCTGAAGTGCTATTTAGAATCTATGCATTGGTCGCCGAAAGCTGCACTGAGGCGCTTGGAAAGTGCGTTACCAATTTCACCAGACGGTTCGTTTAATGTTCAAAATACTTGAATTAGATTTCGGCGGACAAGTTTGGACAGCAGGGTACGCACAGCCGATCTCGAACCAATGCATGCGTGGTCGACGGCTTTATGCCGCTAGGGACGAGAACCGGGGCCATCTCGCTTTTGACTCTCGCTCTTCGCGATCGAGCACTCCTGCGAGCCCCAGCAGTACTCTCGAAGCGCAAGCCGGACAACTCATTGCACAATTGCCCACGACATTGCAGTCCTGACAAAGGTATGCCGACGCAAGTGGTATTTGTTGCATCACGGCGTGAGTCATGACCTCTACAAGTCCTTCCCGATGAATGAGTGTCAATCCGCTTCAATCGTGACAGCGGGCTGCGATTCGATTCACCTGATGCGTTCTTCACTCTTGTTATTTGTCGAGCAATCCTCCGGTGCAAGGATGCCGGTCAGTCATGTAGCACAACGTTGACCAGTGAACTGTTGATCTGCATCCCGCAGCCGTTGTAGTCGATGTATCCAAGTTCGCGAAAGCGATTGAGGAAGAAGCTTACCCGCGATCTGGTGGTGCCTATCATTTCTGACAGAGTTTCCTGGCTGATCTTGGCGATGACGGGGATGGGCTTTGATTCCTGGCCGAAGTTAGCCATTAGCATTAGCAGCCGTGCAAGTCGTTTTTCGCTGGAATTGAACAGATGATCGACTAGATCAGCCTCCATGCGAATGTTGCGCGAGAGCAGGTGTGCGAGGAATTGCCCCGCGAATTCCGGCTCGCGATGGAGCAGATCCTGCATGACCGTCTTTTCAATGCGAAGGATGGTCGTAGATTCAATTGCGTACGCCGAAGAAATCCGAAGCTTCTGGCCCGCCAAGGAAGCTTCACCGAAAAAGCTGCCCGCAGGAAGATGAGAGATTACAGCCTCCTTGCCGCTCATAGATACCACGGTGAGCTTTATCTTGCCGCTTTGGATGTAGAAGACTGCGTTGGCTGGGTCGCCCTGCGAAAAGATGGATTCGCCGGTCAGGTATTCGCGCCGCGTTTTCCCGGCCATCAGCCTATTCAGAGGAATCTGAAGGTCGAATACAGTTTCTTGCACCGGCAAAGCGTCCTTCTTGTCCGAAACGACATTCAGCCCATGTCGCGAAACCGGAGGCAACGGAAACGAACGGACTAGCGGAATCCTGTGTGTCGCACTCGTCATAGTGGCGAAGCTAGTGGCCATGATCGATACCTTTCAATCCTGCTAAGGGGGGTGCAAGAGAATGAATTACCGTCATCCTTTGCGCTCTCACTAGATCCAAGATATGTCCTGTAGGAACAGGTGTACATCGGCGATGACTGTTATATCTGTGGCCATTCCCGGCAATCTATGTAGGGTTTCCCTCACGCCTAAGAACTGATTGAACTGATTATGTGATAAAGCATGGCTTATTGGCAACACTCTATATTGTGCTCTATCCAGCTTGTCAAATGGGTAATCGCCAGGCGTTTTCTCATGACAATCCGCCCCGGCAGACGCTGTTTGCGGACGTCGGACTCGGCTATTGTTACGTTGTGCATTCTCTCGGATCGAGAGATTGTCATGCAATTGTCGTTAGCGGATTCATCTAAGTTTCCTGCGTGCTCTAATTAGGGTTCCAAACCGGATTGGCGCCACCATCCAGTATCTTCTGAATCGCCGGCGCCAGCTCTTCTGAGGCACTGTTTTTGTTGATATAGGCGGTCGCACCGGCCCGCAGACAACGCGATGCATACTGGTTCTCTGGTTGGACGCTCACCATGATCACGGGAAGCTGAGGGAAGATGATCTTTACATCCTTCAGTACATCCATCCCACTGCGTCCTGGCATATTGATGTCGAGCAACAATACGTCATGCGGAGATCTAAGTAATTCCGTCAGCACCCCATCCCCATCGCAGGCTTCAGAAAAGCGAGCGCCAAGAAATGCGTCAGACAGAATCTCTCTCAGGCCGCGCCGGACATTCGCATGATCATCTGCTATCAGAATGTTCATCGTTGTATTCGTTTCCCGGTCCGCAATTCCGAACTGAATCTACAGTACCGGAGACAAGAAGGAATGAACATCAGCGATGACCGTGTTTCTTGTAAGGCTTGCTTGTTTGCTTTGTAGGATTATTCCTACACCGGCAGGCAAACCTAATCGATCAGACTGTTTGCCATCGCATAGCGAGTAAGCTCGGCGTTGCTCTTCATCTGCATTTTCTCCATGATTCGAGCTCGATAGCTGCTGATGGTTTTTACGCTGACATGAAGCCTGTCGGCAATTTCCGTCAAGGCGACACCGTCGGCGATCATTCTCATTACCTCGTGTTCCCGGTCCGAGAGCGACTCATGCGGGGGCTTATCGACGGGCTCATCCAAATTGGCAATCAGCTTCTCTTGAAGGCTCGGACTGAGATAGCGACCACCGCTCATAATCCTTTTCGTCGCGATCGCCAACTCTTCGGGGGCGCTATCCTTGTTAATATAGGCGGCCGCACCGGCTCGCAGGCAGCGTACAGCATACTGGTCTTCCGGATGGCAGCTCAGTATGATCACAGGCAGCCGCGGGTAGGAGTGCTTGACATCTCTCAACACATCCATACCGCTGCGCCCAGGCATATTGATATCCAGCACCAGCAGAGCAGCCGGGGACTTCCCCAGGTGGTTCAGCACTTCATCCCCGTTGCCGGCTTCGGAAAAGCTTGCGCCGGGAAGAGCATCAGTCAGAATGTCGCGAAGGCCTCGACGTACGACAGCATGGTCATCCGCAATTAGGATGTGCATATTTCCTTCCTCTCCCCGCGCGGAATGTCTACAGGGACGCGGACTGTGACCTTCGTTCCGTTTCCAAGCGAGCTGGAGATATGTACATCGCCTCCACAGAATTGGGCCCGCTCTTTCATACCCAGAAGGCCCAAGGATCCAAAAGCATTCGATGCGCCGGATTCCCGGAATCCAATTCCGTCGTCCTCCACAACCAGCAGGATGTTCTCATCTTCCTGACTCAAATCGACTCGTACCGTATTTGCCTGCGCGTGCCGAATTACGTTGGTGAGACACTCCTGAAAGATTCGGAAGGTGGCGGTGGCTCGGTCACCATCCAAGTGCAGATCAATAAGTGGAACGGAGACCTCGCAGCGGATGCCATTGCGAGAAGCAAAATCGCTGGCCTGCCATTCGATTGCCGCCGCCAAGCCAAGGTCATCCAATACTCCAGGGCGCAGGCCGCTGCATATGGTGCGCACCGCCTTGACGCCATCATTGATTGACTGAGTCGATTCCCGTAGTCGCGCGAGCACCTGAACTTCCGACTCCGGCAGATGGCGGATCATCCAGGTCATGTCCATTTTGATCGCGGTCAGAATTTGTCCGATCTGATCGTGGAGGTCGCGAGCAACCTGCTTCCGATCTTCTTCGCGCACGCTCTGTAATCGCTCAGCCAGCGCCCGTAATTGCTCCTTTTGCAAAACGAGCGACTCTTCCCCGCGCTTGCGTTCGGTGATGTCGCTGTTAACCACGAGCACGCGCGGAGCCTGGCCGCGTTTGCCCCACTGCAATGCCCAGCGGCCAGCCACTACAACGCGACGGCCGTCCCGCGTGGTCTTGATGAGGTCCCCCTCCCAGTGTCCCACATGCACCAATTGATCTCTGATCTCAGCGAACGGCTGCGGGAACTCGGTGCAAAGCAGGTCGTGAGCGATCTTGCCGGCGGCCTGCTCTTTGGAGTACCCCAACATCACCTCAGCCCCGCGACTCCAAAACAGGACCACCCCGTCCATATCGATTACAAAGACAGAGTCCTGAGTGAGCTCGAGGAGAGCAGCCTGCTCGGCGGTGGCTATCTGCTCCTGGCGTCTCTCTGCAACATCGCGGAATACCAGTACGACGCCTATCACTTCTCCTTTGGCGGCGAGGATTGGCGCGGCACTATGCTCGACCGCAATTTCGCGGCCATCTCTCGTGACCAGGTTTACGTGGTTGGCCACGGCTAGCACCTGCTTCTCTTTGAGCACACGGAGCACTTCATTGTCCGCGGTCATTCCAGACGTCTCATTGATAAGCCTAAGCACATTCCCAATCGGCTGGGTTAGAGCCTCCCCTGGCTGCCATCCGGTTAGAGTAGAGGCAACGGGATTTAGGAAAGTGACTCGAGCCTCGCTATCCGTTGCGATAACAGCCTCGCCAATACTGCCCAGAGTTGCAGTCCATCGTTCCTCGCTCTGCAACAGCTTCGTGCCCAGTTTCTCAACGTGATACCGGGTGAAGAAAGCCAGGAAAACCCCAGATCCCAAGCCAAGAAGGAGGCAGCTTGTAACCATCAAGGTCCATCGACTGTGCGTGGATTCAACGCGCTTGACGCGCAGAGCCTCTTCTAGGCTTTGAAACTCTGCGATTTGCTCTCGCAGCGAATCCATTTTGTATTTTCTCTGCTGGTTCTCGATGAGGGAGGGGTCAGCTCTTCCCGCACGGCGAAGGGCGATGACGCGGCTATCGTATTCCTCTGACTCCCGATAGCCGGTATAAACCTGCTTGAGTCGTTCCTGCTGTGAAGAGCTGTCATCGACCAACCGGTACAACGTCTGGAATTCTAAATCGAATCGCTTTGTTCCCTCGATGTAGGGACGAAGAAAGGCCTCGTCGCCAGTTACAATGTACCCGCGCTTCGCTGACTCCATGTCTACCAAAAGCTTGAGAAGAACCCCCGATTGGTCGAGAACCTGATCGGTATGATCAACCCACTGCATGGATTTGTTCAAGTCGAAGGTTTCCCACAAGAGCAATCCGGCAAGAGCCGCCGTGACCACGACAGGAACCACGATCACTCGGCGAAGCAACGATTTGAATTTCGCGTACTCCATCGTAACTAACCAATCCTATCCGGAGGACAAACCGGGTAGATCTTGTGTATTCCTCGCCGCCAGAGCGATTACCTAAAGCGATCCAGCGAGGTGGACGAATTGCAACCATGTGAGAAAGCCCTGTGCTTGTAAGCCAGTGAATCAGTTGATCAATGTGTTCAGTTCGTCAGGCTTTGATTGTCTCCGCGGAACACCGATGATTGCCAGTTTGAATGGGGAGATGCCACAACCAGGACAGGCCCAAGAGAGGTTATGAAGCCCTTGCTAACCAGATCACAGCCGGCTCAGACAAGAACATCCGAGTATGCAGCGGAGCACACCGGCAGGGGCACCTGTCCTAGGTTCGCACAAATGGGTGCAAAGGACAGTTCAATATAGCTCACTGGATCGAATCAGTTCTATGAAATGCTTGAGAGAGATGCATCCTCATCTGTTGAGTGCTGCACACCACGCACAATCTGGTGCAGCGCATCTTCGGAAATGCGTAACGCCGAGGTGAATACTCATCATGGACGGAGTGCGAACTTCTCACCGCAACATCAAATCGTCCGGACTGCAACTCTCAGGCCGCAAGATAAGAGGGGCATATTCTTGCAGGCGTTCTCGCTAAAGAAGCCGACAAGCATTCTTCGCCTGCAATGCAAGTTGAGTGCAGGAAACAAGGACGCCTGTTGCCGTCCAATCCAAGTCAAGTGAAGGATCCTATCGCATCAACAGAGAAGAGTTGAATCTCGATCCAGTGTCCCCTCACTAACCCCTAAAGCTGACCATCTGCCCGGCAACGTTGCCCTGATTTCACCGTTGCACCGGCGCGGCCACAGCCGAAGTCACCTCTGAATACCCATGCCGCACGATGTCGGCTGCTCGCGCGAGATAGACAGCGGGGTCTTCGGACTACCGGTTTCCATTTCCATCGCCATTCGCCACAGTCCGCAAAAGCCCGTTCATCTTCAACAGCACGTGCCTGTTCTGCAAAGTGTCGAAGGTCGTTCATCATTTTTGAGGAGAACCGCTCTTACTCCGCCCTCGACACCGTCCAATGTTCAGAATGGATTCCCGGAGGTTTACTCGTCTGCCGTGTAAATTCTGGACTTGAGTTCGTCGCAGGTAAGGATGGGATCACCCTTGAGTGTGGCGTCGATGGTGATCGTGAAGATCTGATCGCGGACCCGGCCGACAACGCGTTCGCCCAACTGGTTCTTTGCTCATCCGCAGCGCAAATGAGCGCCTCGTTTCCATAGCCCGACCCCGCGCTGCTAGCGAGCGCAAACCCAAATACGCCTGCAATTGAGCGGCGCAGAGCTCGAATCTACAAGGAAGGAGCCAATATGTGACCTCGTGGGCGGGGAATCGCCCTCAGTTATGAATCCTGATGGACTGGTACCTCTATTGTCTCCGGCTGAATGGATGAGACGCCCACCACCTTTGTGTGGAGGACAAGAATCGCTTGAAACTCTGGCTCGAATCGGCTGCGAGGGCTCAAGTCCTGAGCCTCAAATCGCCAACCGTGCACCAAAGTTGAAATGGCCTGTATGGGGAGTTTCAGACAGCTTTGAGTCCGGCCGAACAGTTTCACCCAAATCAGAACCTGGAAGGTTGAGCTTGCTGACCGCGTTTGCGAGTTCGACAAACGGCCCAGTTCTTCGCTGCGTGTCATAATCTCTCTGAAACATCTCTGCTCGTGTCAGGATGGTCAAAATGCGACTTGAAGATCTTGGCTTGATCGGGAATTGTCAGTTTTCCGCGCTGGTACACAGCAGCGGGGAAGTTGTCTGGTGCTGTCTTCCCCGCTTCGACTCCGAACCGGTGTGTTCCACCCTTCTGGACAGCAAAGATGGCGGGCACTTCCGCGTTGGTCCGGCAGACGGAGAAACCGGTACCCAGCGTTACATTCCAAACACCAACATTCTTGAAACCACCTTTCAAAATTCGACGGGGGCATTTCGGGTAATCGATTTTGCGCCGAGGTTCCTGCACTTTGATCGCGCATTTCGTCCCACGCAATTGATAAGAATCGTCGAGCCGATCGAAGGAACGCCGCGAATTACCGTTGTCTGCGAGCCCAGGCTGGGCTGGTCGAAGAAATCGCCCGCGCGCGTTCAAGGTTCCCATCACGTCCGGTTTGAAGGGTTTACGTCTCAGTTACGGCTCACGACCGACATCCCTCTTTCCTATCTGGGCGGACAGCCGTTTACCCTTACTGGACGCCAACACCTGGTCCTCACCTGGGGCGCCCCAATTGAAGAGCCTCTGGCGCCATTGTGCGAGCGATTTCTAAACGAGACCTCCCGCTACTGGCAACGATGGGTGAGGCAGTGCGACATCCCCCCACTGTTCCAGCATGAGGTCATCCGGTCCGCGCTGACGCTGAAACTGCATTGCTTTGAAGACACGGGTGCGATCATCGCGGCGATGACCACATCAATTCCCGAGTCGGCGGGAAGCGGGCGCACCTGGGACTACCGCTACTGTTGGCTGCGCGACTCCTATTACGTGCTCAATGCCTTCGGGTCTCTCGGACAAACCGAAGAGCGCGAGCAATTCGTTCAGTACCTGTTGAACGTGGCCGGCGGAGCGCCAGGCCTCAATCTTGCGCCGCTCTACCGGGTGGACGGATCGCAGAATCTCAAAGAGTCGATCCTTGAAGATTGGCCTGGATATAACGGGGAAAAGCCTGTACGTATCGGAAACGCCGCGGCTTTACATTCGCAAAACGATATTTACGGGGAGATGGTTCTTGCGCTGACTCCGATCTTTCTCGATGAGCGCTTGAGCGCGGAGCGATCCCCGGCGGCGCTGCAGTTAATCGAAGGCCTCGCGCGAAGAGCGATCTCCCTGACCGGCGTTCCCGATGCCGGGATCTGGGAATATCGCACTGCCTCGAAGCCGCAGACATTTTCAAGTCTCATGTGCTGGGCAGCCGCCGACCGCATGGCGCTGATCTCCGATCGCCACATACCCGCGCACGCGGCTGAATTTCGCTCAGCGGCCGAACGAATTCGCGCAGAAGTGATCGCGCAGTCGTGGAGCGCGAGCCGGAAAAGCTTCGTGGGGCACTACGGCGGAGACGATCTCGACGCTTCGCTTCTGCAGATGGCCCGACTGCGTTTTCTTCCCATCGGCGATTCGATGTTAAGCCAGACAATCGATGCGATTCACAAAGACTTGTCAATGGGAGGCTGGTTGCAGCGCTATAGCCTCGACGACGGTTTCGGCAAACCTTCAGTGGCTTTTGTCATCTGCGCCTTTTGGCTGATTGAGGCCCTCGCTGCGTCGGGGCGCCGCGACGAGGCGACTGCGATCTTCGCGGGGATCCGTGGAGTGCTCTCGCCGCTAGGACTTCTTTCAGAAGACTATGATCCGGCGGAGCCGCGCATGTGGGGAAATTTTCCGCAGACCTACTCGCATGTCGGATTGATCCATTCCGCCTTCGCTGCTTCGCCTCAATGGAATGAGGTTCTATGAACTGCCTCGCGGAGACTCCGAAAAGAAATCAGAGGAGCACTTCGACGGGTCCTCACTGTCCAAAGACGAGCATATTGTAATCAACACCCATAGAATTGCGGCGATCGAGTCCCGGCGGTTGGTCGAAGTCTGAGGATACTTAGCTCTTGAAAAAGGGCGATGGCATCATCGAGACCCCCACTGGCAGAATCCCAACCAGCCGGCAGAATCGCTTGCAACCTGACCAGTCCGGTTGAGGTTTCAATAGAACGGACTCCAAATGCATCAAAATAATCTCGTTCGATGCTCTGCACCAAAGTGTTTGCTCGAGTGGCGGAACGGTTATTCGAGGTGGGCTATATCGACGGGCAGATCAATATCAATCTCACCACCAGGAAATGGAAGCGCAATCAAAGGACAGGGTGGCCGCATCAACAGGACGCGCGCGCCCTTGTCGCCGCGGAGTGCACGCAGTGAGGTAAAGACCTCGCGGGGAAAAACTGCGGGGATTCCAAGGACACCTTGGTAAGCCGAAGCCACAATGGCTGGAGTTTCATGCGCAGCAAACGCATTAAGCATTGCGCGCAGGTGCCCGGCCGAAACCCTTGGCTGGTCGCATGCAAGTATTAACGCGCCCGCAGTTTGTGGGGCACTGTTCTCAAGAGCAGCAAGTCCCGCCCGAATCGAGGTAGAAACTCCTTGTTCCCACGAGCTGTTGATAACGAAGGTGAAGTTGCTCAATCGAAGCGATTCGCGAATCAGCTCGTGACGGGCGCCGAGAACCGCGAGTACCGGAACTGCGCCACTCTCGTTGGCCAGGCGAACCACGCGCTCGATCATGGTCTCGCCGCCTTGCATGAGCAATTGTTTGGGCCGGCCGAGGCGGCGGCTGGCTCCTGCGGCGAGGACGATGGCAGCGACAGGCATCGGCATTAGTCTAAGGCCATTCTCAATCGCATTGTGCAAAAAATGATTCTCCGCCATTCACAAAAACTTAAGGTCTGCGCGAAAATAGACCCATGGCGGATCTCGAACAAATCCTGCTGTTGTGGCGTGATCTGGAAGCCTCCGGGACGGATTATGTTCTTGCAACGGTCATTGCCGTCGAGGGTCCTAATTATCGCAAGCCCGGTGCTTGCATGTTGATAGCTCAGGACGGCCGCCGAGCCGGTACCGTCAGCGGTGGGTGCCTGGAAGACGAGGTCGCCCGCCGCGCCTTTTGGCTCACCCTGGACGGCCCTACCGTTCGGCGTTATACAACGGCGGGTGAGGGTGACGACCGTCCTTATGGTTCCGGCTGCGGAGGCATCGTTTGGCTGCTCCTGGAGCGGCGATTGACGGCGAGGCGGCTGCTCAGCGTGCTCGCGGATTGCTTCCGTCTGCGCATTCCGTTGGCAGTGGCGACCAACTTGGGAGGTGAGCAATTGGGCCGTCGAGCGTTTGCCGGATTGAATCAATCTTCGCTAACCAGGACCCGTCCTGCCACGGAGTTGGATTCTGATCGAGGCAATCTGCTCGATCATATTGGAGAGTCCCTGCAAGACCTCGCAGAGCGCGCACTCGCACGCGCAGCCTCGATGGAAGGGGAGATTTCAGTTCTGGGCGGCAAGCTTCGTGTCTGGATCAACTTCCGTCCTGCCCGCAACGGGCTGTTGATTATTGGAGCTGGTGATGACGCGCAACCGCTCCTTCGCTTGGCGAAGACACTAGGATGGTTTGTCATTGTCGCCGACGGCCGCTCTCAACTCGTCACCCGCGAACGATTTCCCCTGGCCGACGAACTTCACGTACTGACGGTTAATGAGATGGGTGCGAACCGGTCTGCTGGACTTTCGGTACTGGCCAATCTTCATTCCCAAGACGCCGCCGTCGTAATGACCCACAGCTTCGAGCAGGATGCGCGCATCCTCGCTTCGTTGCTTTCTGTCGAGACTCCACTTGCCTACATCGGAGTCCTCGGCCCGCAGCGCCGAACCCGCGAATTGCTCACTGAAGCAGCGCGCTTGCTCGACTTTCGTTCCGATCCAAACTCCTCAAACACTGCCACAGTCGAGCGCTGGCTTGGAGAACTCCACACCCCCACCGGCCTGGACCTGGGCGCGGAAGCGCCGGAAACCATCGCGCTGTCAATCATTGCGGAGATCCAGAAGTCTTTTGCCAGAGCCACGGCGCTGCCGCTGAGCGAAGTGCGAGGCGACACGATGGCAGTCTCCCGCAAAACCGGTTTCAAGCCCAACCGAACCCGCTCTGCTTGAGTGGCAACGTACGAATTCTCTTGCCCGTGGCAGCAAAGATGGCGTTGGTCACCGCCGGCAAAATCGGCGGCAACGTGGGTTCACCGAGGCCTGTCGGAGCGTACTCGGTCTTGCGCCAAAAAACTTCGATTTTGGGCGTTTGCCTCATGCGCATCAAAGGGTGGTTGTGAAAATTCGACTGCTGGATCTTGCCATCGGCCAGCGTGATCTCCTGCGCCATATGGCTGAGACCCTCCATCACGCCGCCCTGCGCCATGCTCTCCGCCGCGGCAGGGTTGATGATCTGGCTCCCCACATCGCCTGCTGCCCAGACATGGTGCACCGTGACCTTGTTCTGCGCGTCGACGCTCACGTCGGCAACCTCAGCGAAATAGCCCAAGTGGCAAAACCACGCGGCAATGCCCATTCCGCGGCCCGTCTCCTTGTTCCGCTTCGCCCAGCCTGACTTTTCCGCAACTAACTCGAGCACGCCTTTGAACCGCTCCGGGATCAGAACCTCTTGTCCCGACGGCTCGTGATCGCCCACTGCGTCGTGATCGCTCGAGGACCAGGGTGACTGCTTGTTGCCGAGCAACTCTAGCTGAAAATCGAGCGGATCGCGTCCCGCAGCCACAGCCAGCTCATCGAGAAAAGACTGCGCTACCCAGCAATAGGCGTTGTCGCCAGGGGCACGCAGCGCTCCGGTGCGGAGCATGAGTGGCTGCTTCGAGATGTAAAGCGCGTAAGCCGGCGGAAAGCCGGCAGGATATGTGTCTTGCCCGATCCCACCACCGGAGGTCGCATTCTTTTCATCGCCATAAGTGACGAAATGATGCCGCCAGGCAGTGAGCTTGCCTTGTGCATCGAGGCCGCCCTTCAGGCCTACCATTCCGCCGGGGCGGAAGGGGTCGTGGGCAATGTCGTCTTCGCGCGACCAGAGCAACTTTATCGGCGCGTCAATCCGTTTGGCGATCCATGCGGCCTCGACCAGATAGTCGTTCTGCAAGCGCCGGCCAAAGCTGCCTCCCGAGCGCACCATGTGAGTGGTAATGTCGCTTTCCTCAATGCCGAGAGTTTTGGCGACCAGCGAGAGGCCGTTCCCAGGCAGCGTACTGGTGGACCACATCTCCAATTTGCCATCTTTCCAGTGCGCTGTAGCGCCTTGGGGCTCAAGCGTGACGTGAGCAATGAACGGATATTGGTAGGTGGCTTCAACTACTTTAGCCGAGGCCTTGAGCGCGGCGTCGACGTCGCCGTACTTGCGCAGCGTATTTGCGGGCGGGGCCTGTAATAATTCCTCGGCCCGCTTCCTGAATCCCTCTGTGTTTTGCGCGATCGCGGGGCCCAGATCCCAGTCAACCTTGAGTTGTTTGCGAGCCTGCTGCGCCTGCCACCAGGTGTCGGCCACGATCGCGATGCCCGGTTCCATGCCCGGCTCCCATGGCGTATAGCCGGCGGGAGTAATCCCGCCATCGATGACCAGGACATGACGTACGCCCGGCAGCGTTTTGATCATTTCGACGTTTGCGCTCTTTACCTTGCCGGCAAAGACAGGAGCCTTCTCAATCGCCGCGTACTGCATTCCCGGCACTTCCACATCGATGCCGAAGAGAGGCTTGCCGGTGACGATTGAAGGCGTGTCAACCCCCGGCTGTGAGTGGCCGATGATGCGATAATCCTTGGGGTCTTTGAGCTTGACGCTGCCGAGCGCGGGCGCGGGCAGCGCGGCGGCTTTGGCGGCAAGCTCCCCATAACCTGTGGAGCGCCCCGAGGCCGCGTGAAGCACCCGG
The DNA here is from genome assembly GCA_049522255.1 of Occallatibacter sp. Classification (GTDB taxonomy): domain Bacteria; phylum Acidobacteriota; class Terriglobia; order Terriglobales; family Acidobacteriaceae; genus Telmatobacter. The sequence goes on along the minus strand of JBEKOA010000038.1, from coordinate 19,622 downwards.
CCCGATTGCGTGGTGCATTCATCCCCAGGTACGCTCCAAGTTTGCGAAGCTGCGGTGATAAGCAACTGTCTCCCCGCCGCGCCCACTCGGCGCATTGGCTCCCAGCCCTGGGGAGTATTGTGAGAGCCACCGGAAAACTGACGGCCGTATATCTTCTCGTTCAGGTCGGCCTGCTCGACGCGAACATCCTTCCAATCGACATCCAGTTCCTCGGCAATCAGCATGGGCAGCATGTTGCGCATGCCCTGGCCAGACTCTGATGCGCGCGCCATGATGGTGATCGCGCCATCCGAAGCGATGTGAATGAAAGCCTGTGGTGTAAGGTCGGGAGGCGCTCCGGCTCCCTGCGCCGCGGAGAGCGGTGACCGATAAAGATCCAATGCGAAGCCGCCGCCCGCAAGGGCCGTCAACTGCAAAAACGATCTACGGTTCATGCGCATCTCCCGGCCCTCCTTCACGCGTGGCGCGTAGCGGCGCCCGCTTCGGCTGCTTCGTGAATCGCTTGACGAATGCGCGTATACGTCCCGCAGCGGCACAGGTTGCCGCTCATTGCCGCGTCGATATCCGCGTCGGTCGGATGCGGCGTGTGCGCCAGCAGGGCCGAGGCAGTCATGATCTGTCCCGCCTGGCAATAGCCGCACTGCGGCACATCCAGCGCTTCCCAGGCCACCTGAATTGGGTGCAAACCATCAGGCGAAAGCCCTTCTATGGTGGTGACTGGTTGACCGCCAATATCGCCCACCTTTGTCATGCAGGATCGCACAGCTCGGCCGCCCACCAGCACCGTGCAGGCGCCACACAGCCCGATGCCGCAGCCGTACTTGGAACCTTTCAGGTTCAGGATGTCGCGCAGCACCCACAAGAGGGGCATTTCCAGTGGCACATCCACCGAGGCTGCCATACTATTGACATTCAGCTTGATTGGCATCTGTTCACTCCACAATCCGGTCTGGGGAAGAGGATCGGCGACGAACACAGGCTCGGTATGGATTTTATCAAATCTACGCTCCTGCGTCTCGCAGTGGAGCAACGCGATCGGTAAGGATGCGGCACAGGATCGAATCGCTTATCAGAAATGAAGCACAAAAACAGGCGTACTCGCCGAGGATCCGCCGGAAAGATTTGCGGAGTATGATTCGCGGATTCAAGTCACCCGGGGCATAGACAACTCAAGTTCCGTCACCTGCCCTTTCTGTCGAACAGAAACGGCTGGGACAGAAGCTTCCGCTCTTTCCAGCGAAAACGAAAAGCAGCTCCCACGTCCTGGCGTGCTCTCGACACATAGTTCCGTGCCGTGGCGTTCCGCAATCCATTTCCCAAGAGCCAATCCTAGGCCTGAACCGGCAGGGACAGTTTCGCTCGTTGGCGCAATCCGGTAGAATCGATCGAAAATCCGGACTCTGTGCTCCGGGGCGATTCCGATTCCGGTGTCGTGCACGGATAACACGATGCGATCCTTTGCGGCCTCGGCGCATAGCTTTACAGAGCCACCCGGAGGCGTAAACCTGCTCGCATTCTCAAGCAGGATCGACAGCAGGCGAAGTATCCCGTGCGAGTCGCCCAGCAGAGCAAGATCGCCGTCTGGCAAATCCACGCAAAAGTCGAGCATCGCCTGATTCATAGCATTCTTCCATATCTGCATAACCTGGTCGAAAAGAACGACCACCCGAATGGGCGCAAGCGTGAAGCTCTCTGCTCCTCCATCGGCCCGCGCCAGCGACAGCAGGTTCTCCACCAGGCTCGTCATGCGCACGGTTTCGTCGTGCAGGCGGCTAAGAATGGCGCGATACTCCTCGCCATCGCGCGGGCGAAAGAGCGCAACCTCAATCTCGGTGCGCAACAGAGAGATCGGGGTGCGCAGTTCATGCGAGGCATTTCCTGTGAATGTGCGCACGCTCGAGAATGCTCTGTCGATTCGCTCCAGCATCTGGTTGAGCGTAAGGGAAAGGTCGGAGATTTCATCCCTGGCGTCGGGTACAGGAAGGCGTCTGTCGAGATTGCGATCGTTGATGCGGCGCGCCTCGGCCGCCAGGGCAGCCACGGGAGCCAGCGCCTTGCGGCTCATCAGGTGCCCTCCCACTGCCGCCAACAGAATTACGAGCGGCGTCAGCAGCAGCAGGCCGGCGCGGAAGCTTGCCAGAAGAGCCATCGACTTGTTCAGCGAGATGCCGGTCTGCACCGAATAGCGTTTACCTCGGGCAGCGATCGAGTAGTCGAGAAGACGCACATGGTGAATCCCCTGTTGAAACTCCGCGATCCGGCCGGCCATGGGAATTCGGTCCGGAGCCGGAAGATCAGGATTCTCCGCGATCATCCGCTTGGAGCGAAAGATCCAGTGGCCATCTTGGTCTCGCACTTGCAGATACTTGCCGTCATCCTTGAAGCTATAGACTGCGGCAAAGTCGCTGCTTAGCTGGTTGAGGTTTCGCGTCGGGTCTTCGTGACTCAGAAGTTCCCGCACATCGTCAGCGCGCTCCTGCAGTTCGTGGTATTCGGTTGCATCTACGATGCTGCGCAACATTCGCAAACTGGCCAGACTCAGCAAAGCCGCGGCAGAGGCGAACATCGCAAAATACCACAGCGTTAGCCGAACTCTGATCGGCAGAGAACTCATCACACCTCCTCTTCAGCAACCGTATCGTGCTTGAAGATATAGCCCGAACCGCGCACTGTGCCGATCAGCTTCTTGCCGTATGGCGCGTCGATCTTGGCGCGCAATGCGTTCACCAGAACATCGAGAGCGGTCGGCCCGACAGTATGATCCTCGCCCCATATGTACTCGATAAGCGCTTGCCTTGACACGCACTCGCCGGCCCGGCGCAAGAGGCATGTGAGCAGCAGGAATTCATGCGGTGTGAGAACGATCCGCTCATTCTTGCGCGTGACTGAACGCTCAGCGGGATCGAGGAAAACATCGCCAACTCTGATCGAGCCGTCGCCTTCTTCGCGGTGATACCGAGTGATGGACTGCAACCGCGCAACCAGTTCAGGAAAGGAAAACGGCTTGGTAAGATAGTCGTCCGCGCCCACGTCGAGACCGTGAATGATGTCGTCCTCCGTGTCGCGCGCAGTCAGCATCAACACCGGCGTCGTGCGCGCCCTTGCCCGCAAGGCCTGCATCAGCGCATACCCATCCAGCTTCGGCAGCCCAATGTCCAGCACGATCGCGTCGAAGTCATGTGCTGTGGCGATCTCCAGCCCCATCTCGCCATCGGTTGCGGTCAGGATGGCAAAACCATGCTCATAGAGTCCCTCGCGCAACAGCACCAGCATTCGAGGTTCGTCTTCGACGATAAGGATTCGCATTTGTGCCGTATCCCTTAGCGTAATCGCGAAGTGCTGCGAAAATGCACTCCACCATCATCGAATTCATCACAGTTTCACATTCGCATCAGATTGCACTCCAACCTTAGGAAAAATTCACCGCATTGTTAACGGGTCTTTAACAAATGCGCCTACAGTCCTGAATAGAGCCAGCTAGAGACAATTCCTCGCTTTGCGAAGCCGTATCTCTTGCTGTGCAAGGAGACCATAATGAGACGCTTGCTATTGTTGCCCGTCCTGTTGCTGCTGGTCCTGCCGCTTACCGCGATGGACCAGGGCGGTAAAGGAACGTTGACCGGGCGTGTGACCGACGCGACCGGGGCAGTCGTACAGAATGCGAGCGTTGAGCTCGCCCCTGCTGGCCTAACGACCGTCACGAACGGTCTGGGAGATTTCATTCTTGCAAATGTCACTCCAGGGATATACACCTTGAACGTCACCAGCGTGGGATTCCGGACCTCCTCCGAGTCTGTGACGGTGATCGCGGGACAATCACAGCACGTGGACTTAGCCTTGGCGGTTACTCGCGCCTCAGAGGACGTGGTTGTGAGCGCGGAGTCCGGGCTCAACGAGATCCAGGCGATCAATGAAGAAATGAATTCCCCAAACATTGTGCAGGTCATGCCGGAAAGCCAGATCCTTGCTCTGCCTAACGCCAATGTGGCGGACGCTATCGGCCGCATGCCGGGGGTGACACTGCAGCGCGATGAGGGCGAGGGAGTTTACATTCAAGTGCGTGGTTTAGACCCGCGATTTACCAACCTCACCATCGACGGCGTGACAGTTCCGTCTCCAGAATCGGCCATCCGCCAAGTCAATCTGGCCACCATCCCCTCCGACATGGTCCAGTCGATCGAGTTGAACAAGACCCTCTCGGCCAACCAGGATGCGGACGGAATCGGCGGTTCGGTCAATCTGGTGACCAAGATGGCAGGCGAAGAGCCGACCCTGAGCTTTGGGTCCACTCTGGGCATGACTCCGATCGAAGGCGACCGCTATGTTGGCAAGCTTGACACGACGATCGGCAAGCGATTCGGAGCATCCAAGCGTTGGGGCGTGATCATGGGCGCGGGCTACGACTACAATGGGCGCGGGATCAATGACATTGAGCCGGCCCCGGATATCGATCCTAACAATCCGACAAGCACCGCTCCTTACTATGACGGGATTACGGAGCGCGATTACCGCTACCAGCGGCTCCGTTGGGGCGGGACGGCGGGCGCTGACTACAAGCACAACGACCACTCCAATCTTGCCGCTCATTTTCTGCTTTCAGACTTCAAAGATTGGGGCGACAAGTGGTACTACGGGATCAACACCCTGGATAAGCCCAAGTTTTACGAGTCGAGCCGCAAGCCGGATTTCGCAATTGGCAGCTTGTCTCTGGACGGCAGCCACATCTTCAATAACATCTGGGTGCACTGGGGCACCGCAGCCTCGCGGTCTCGTGAGTTGAATGCCGGGGGAAATCCGGAGGTCAAATGGTCGACCGCCAAGGCCTTGAAGAAATTCGACTCGAGCAACTGCAACTACGCCGGCACGAGTCCCAAGAGCGTCTATCTGCCTCAATGGTCCGCCTCCTGTATGCTGCCGAACTCCGACACGGCGGATGACACCTTCTATCTTCCGAACTACTCGCTCGATGAGTACATCACCACCACCGGTCAAGCGGTTCAGTTGAATTTGCAGGGGTGGGGCAACGTGGGCATGAACTATCACATCGGGTCGCACTCGGCTGCGTTTGAGTTCGGCGGCGAGATCCGTAACGCGCATAAATTCCAAAACGCATTCACGCCGAGCTATGACTATAACGGATCCGCAACGGCCGATCAGTTCCAGTCCGGCTATAACGATTCGAATTACTATAGCGGAAACTATCACATGGGGCCGGTTACCAGCTTCGACAGCATCAAAGCATACTATACGGCCAACCAAAATCTGTTCTCGCTGGACGTGGATGATACTCATTTCAGCTCGGATCCAGCCAACTTCAATATGGTAGAACGCGTCTCTGCTGGCTACGTCATGAATACTGTCAACTGGAACCGCTTTCGGCTTCAAACGGGCCTGCGAATTGAGGGAACCACGCTGCGGACCCTCGGATATGTGGTCAATCAGGACGCGAATCAGGACTGGATCTCGGACACGACTGTAACGTCAAGCAATACATATTGGGATCCTCTACCGAGCGTTCAGGCGCGCTATGCGTTCTCAAATGACACAAACCTTCGTGCGGTCTTTGCGCGGGGCATCTCCCGGCCAAACCCGCTCGACCTGATCCCGTACGTAAGCGTCAACGACGGCAGCAACCCTGCAATTACGGTTGGCAATCCAAATCTGCTGCCGACCCACGCCAATAACTTCGATCTGCTCTTCGAGCACCAGCTCAAGTCTCTTGGATTGCTCGAAGGGGGATATTTCTACAAGCAGCTGAGCAATCCGATCTTTGCCAGTTACACACAGATTCCGTCAACCTCGCCATATTCCGGAACTTCAGGGCAATCGATCGATATTCAAAGCCAGAACGTGAACGGTTCTGGAGCTCACGTTTCGGGCATGGAGATTGCGTGGCAGCAGCGATTCTCCAATCTCCCGAGCGGCTTCGGCGGTCTGGGAATCAATGCGAACTACACGTTTACGGCATCGGACACGGAGGGCGTTCCAGGGCGCACTGACAATCCAACACTTGTGGGCCAGGCCAAGAACTCGTACAACGTCGAACCCTCTTACGAGTACAAGCGCTACTCCGCCAACATGGGAGTGGGCTACAACGGAGCAAACATCTACGCCTACCAGTACGTCAACAGCCTCCCTGCAGGTAGCGGCGAAAACTCTCCCGGGCCGCTCAACGGTCCCTGGGGCGACAACTACTTCTATCCCCACCTTCAAGTGGATGCCCAGGCCGGCGTACGGCTCTATCGCTCGCTGAAGCTTGAACTGGTTGGCCTGAACCTCAACAACGAGGTCTTCGGCTTCTACAACGGCAGCCCGCAGTACATGACACAGCGCGAATACTACAAGCCGACTTACAGCGCAAGCCTTCGCTGGACTTCGGGCTCGAATAAGTAGTTCAGCCCGCGGGCGCGCGGATAATTCCCGCGCGCCCGCACAGGCTGCAATCCTCCATCTGGATAAAACATGCGAATTCTTTTTACGCTTTGCCTGCTTGCAAGCTGCGCGATCTCCAGCGCACAATCCACGCCACCGCTTTCGCTGAACCGGACCATTCCACTCACCGGCGTTACCGGCAAATTCGACCACCTGGCCATCGACACGGCGGACAATAGACTCTTCATCGCCGCGACGGGCAATCATTCCGTGGAAGTGATCGATCTCAAGACGGACAAGGTGGAAGAGAGCATCACTGGACTCGGCAAGCCGCACGGCCTGGCTTGGGTTGCGGCCACCGGCAGTCTTTATGTCGCGGACGGCGCGCTGGGTGAACTCAGAGTCTACAAGGGACAGCCACTCGCTTTGGCCGGAAAGATCAAGCTCTCCGACGATGCCGACGACATGGTCTATGACGAGGCCAACCACCTGCTCTTTGTCGGCCATGGCGGCTCAGACGCCCCGAATCCAGCCAAAGTTGCTGTCGTGGATACGCGGCACTTCAGCCTGGTTGCGGATCTTTCGGTTGCAACCCACCCCGAGGCGCTGGACATCGATCCGCAGAGCGGGCGCGTATTCGTCAGTATTGCTGAAGCGAGTGAAGTCGCGACGATCGACACACCGGCCAAGACAGTCGCTGCACATTGGAAGCTGACCAAGGCAGCCGACAATGTGCCGATGGCCTTCGATCGCGAAAATCAATTGCTCTTCGTCGCCTGCCGGACACCCGGAACAGTGATTGCTCTCGACGCTGCAACCGGCAAGGAAGTGGCCAGCCAGCCGGCGGCGGACGGGGCCGACGACATTTTCTTTGACCCGGCACTGCGCCGCGTCTACGTGATCAGCGGCGCCGGCGAAATCGATTCGTATCAGGTGGACGGAACGAAGAATCTGCATCCGCTCGAAGTCGTGCATAGCGCTGCTGGAGCGAAGACGGCGTTGTTTGTTCCAGCGCAGAACCTGCTTTATGTAGGCGTGCCCGGAGTGGGTGGAAAATCGGCGGAGATTCGTGTTTACTCAACGGCACCTGCGCAAACGCCAAGTGGTGCGCCGATGAAGAGCGGCGTCGGCGATCACGGCGAACTGAAGTTTGCGGTGATCATCAGCCGTCATGGAGTGCGTTCGCCCACAGGAAAGACGGACCTGCTCAACCAATACTCGGCAGACCCCTGGCCGAAATGGAGTGTCCCGCCAGGCAATCTGACCGAACATGGCGCGCATTTGATGACTCTCTTCGGTGCATTTGATCGTGAGCTGCTGTCCACGCAGGGGTTGCTTGCGCCCAGCGGTTGTGCGGATGCGCCGCAGATCTCCATCGTCGCCGACTCCGACCAGCGCACGCGCGAGACGGGCAAAGCATTGGCCGCGGGTCTTGCACCGGGTTGCGCGCTTGAGGTCAGGGCCCTCCCCGAAGGGACACATGATCCGCTTTTTCATTCACTAGGCGCTGGGGTTGGGCATCTGGACAAGTCTTTGGCCGCAGCTGCAATATCGGGTCGCATCGGAGGAAGCCCGCAGGGACTGACTGAGGCCTACCGCCCGCAACTCGAAGCGCTCGAGGAAGTCTTGCACGGATGCAAGGCCGGCACGAACTGTGCGGCCTCCAGCACGGCAACTCCCTTATCCATCTTTAATACTCCGTCTTCGGTCGCATCGGGTTCCGCTGGTCAAATGCCCGAATCACACACCGCTCTCAGTCTGGCGTCCACGATGGCTGAGAATATGCTACTCGAATACACAGAGGGTATGGACGCCGCAAACGTGGGATGGGGCCGCGTGGATCTTCCCAAGCTACGCGAGTTGCTGCAGCTCCACACTGCCCATGAAGACCTGGCGGATCGCACCAGCTATATTGCCCGCGCGCAGTCCTCCAATCTTCTTCTTCACATTCTCCAGTCGTTGCAGCAAGCAGTTTCAGCGCAGCCCGTCGCGGGTGCGGTTGGCAAGCCTACTGACCGTCTTCTCATTCTCGTTGGACACGACACCAACCTCGCCGCCATCGCCGGAGCACTCAATCTCAACTGGCTCATCGACGGCCGTCGAGACGATACGCCGCCGGGCGGAGCACTGGTTTTTGAACTATGGAAGACGCCCGGTACAGAGGAGTATTCCGTGCGCACTTACTACCAGGCACAGACCCTCGACGAGATGCGCAACGCTACAGTGCTGAGCCTCCAGGTTCCCCCAGAACGCGTTCCGGTCTTCATTCCCGGCTGCAGTCGGGCCGATGATTCCTGTGAGTGGGAGGCGTTTCAACAGGCCATCCATACCGGAAGCGATCCAATATTCGTAAAGTGATTTGAGGCGCAGGCGCGGCTCGCCGCGCCTGCGCCTCTCAACTATGGTGTTTTGAGCGTGCGTCTACTGAACGTAATGATCTGTATACCCCTGCGCCAGCGGGAATAGCTATCTACAACCATGTTCCAATCCCGAACGTCAAAATGGAACATTCAAATCGTTTTCCCCGTAACATTCTCAACTGGATTAATAATCGCTCAGTTGGAACGTCATCTCTATGAACAGTCAAGAAGGTGAGCCAGTGGCCGCTGCAAGCCAAGCCATGCCGACAACGGAGAGCATTGAGATGCTCTCGCAATTGTACGCGGAGCATCATCGCCGTGTTCTCCTGGCGGCCGGCCGTATCACCGGCAACATGGCCGATGCAGAGGACGTCGCGCAGGCAGTGTTTCTCCGCTTGGCGAGCGGTAAAGTCCTGCCGGTCGTCAATGCAGGCAGCTACCTCTACCGGGCTGCGATCAATGGCGCGCTCGATCTGCTGCGGCGGCACAAGGCCGCTCCGGCTGAGTCGTTGGAAGAAGCGGCGGTCGAGGTTTTTTCCGGACGGGGCAGTTCCCCCGAGGTGATTGCCTCAAACCGGGAACTCGGCGCCCGGCTCAGGCTGGCGATCGGCGAATTGGCTCCGCGCGCGGCTGAAATGTTCACCTTGCGATACCTGGAAGAGTTGGGGAATCGAGAGATCGCTGTCTTGATGGGAACTTCGCAGGCGGTGGTTGCTGTGACTCTACATCATGCGCGTTCCAGGCTGAAGAAGCGACTCAGAGAATTGGAGCGGGGAAAACAATGAGACGAGATGACGAGAAGCTGTTGAAAGCTGCGGTTGCGTCTGTGCAAGCCGACGAGCCCAATGACGAACAGATTGTGGCGTCCGCCAAACGGGTGGCCGACAGGCTCAATATCGAATTCGATGTCAGCGACATTGAGGGTTGCGGAGACATTGCACAGTTGCTGCCTTCTTACCGGTCGGGAACTCTCCCAGCCGCGCGCACATTGTTGATCGAGGCTCATCTGCGCGAATGCAACGGCTGCCGGAATCGTTTCCGCAGCGCATCGCGTCCGACGCTTGTAAATTGGTCCACGCCGGCTGTGGCACGCGCAACCGTCTGGCAGCCTCGGCGATTCGGCTGGGCGCTGGCTGCAAGCTTCGCTCTCCTGGCTTGCACATTATTTCTCTTCAAAGCCTATTGGCAGGTTCCACCCGGAGTCCGAGCCGAAGTGCAGTCGATCGATGGCTCGGCCTGGCGCATCTCGAATGCTGGCGATCGACAGTTGCTTGCTGGAGATAAGTTAACCGAGGGAGACCATATTCGTACGAATGGTGGAGCGCACGCTGTTCTCAGGCTAAGCGATGGATCGACCGTTGAGGTGAATGAGAGAAGCGTGCTCGGCGTCGGCGCCAGGGGACGCAATATGACCCTCTCGCTCGACAATGGTGCCGTCATCGTGCAGGCCGCCAAACGCGACTTTGGACATTTGTATGTGAAGACGCCGGACTGCCGCGTTGCTGTCACAGGAACGGTCTTCTCGGTCAACGCCGGGATCAAAGGATCGCGTGTTGCGGTCCTTCAAGGGTCTGTTCATGTCGTGCACTCGGGAGTCGATACGCTCATACAGGCTGGCGATCAGGTGGCTACGAGCGACAATCTGAGTCCTGCGCCGGTCGATATGCAGATCTCCTGGAGCCATGACCGTGAAAAGTACCTGCCTTTGCTGGCACAGTTCTCCGTGCTTCAGCAGCGCATCGAGCAGATTCCGTTTCCTCAGCCCAGATACTCGAGCGATCTGCTGGCGCGTGTTCCCGCCGGTACCTTGCTCTACATCAGCATTCCGAACCTTGGCGATTTCTTGAGCGAAGCAAACAATATCTTTCACGACCAATTGAGCAAGAGCCCGGTACTGCAACAGTGGTGGGCGCACGGGCACGATAACAATACAGAGGAACTGGATGCGCTGGTCGGGAAGATTCATCAGATGAGCCAGTACCTCGGCGATGAGATTGTCATAGTTGGCATCAATCAACCCGGCAATCCCGGCTTCGCTGCGATTGCCGATGTGAAGCAGTCCGGTCTTGACGACTTTCTCAACATGCAGTTTCAGTCTTCAGATACAACGCATCGGCTGACCGTCGTCGACGAGAGTTCGCTGAACGCTGCTCCCATAACAACGCCCACAAACGGCGCAGGCTACGCACTGATCCGGCAGAACGAGGCAGTTTTTTCAAATAGCATCGCATTGCTGAAACAAATTGATGCGCAGTTGAATGCGGGCGCGAGCGGCTTTGCAACTGGAAACTTTGGACAACAGATTGCGGCCGCGTATACCCGCGGCGCTGGAATCATCCTGGCTGCGGACCTGCATCAGATGATGCAAAACAGGCCCAATTCGACCGGCGCCAATCATCCCGGCAACAAGGCCTTCGAAAACAGCGGAATGGAGGATCTCAGCTATCTGATCGCGGAACATCGCGAATTAAACGGCCAACCCGAAAACCACTTGAACCTGCAATTCGCCGGAACACGGCAGCGAGTGGCGTCATGGCTGGCTGCTCCTGCTTCCATGGGTTCTCTCGACTTCGTTACACCGAATGCGGCGGTTGCGGTGGCTGTGCTCTCGAAAGACCCGAAAGAGATTGCCGATGACATCATGTCGATGGCCGAGCCGGACAAGACTTCACAGCAGTGGAGCGAGGCCGAGACCAAGCTGCAGATCAACTTCCGCGACGATCTGGCCGCCAACCTGGGTGGCGAGTTCCTTTTGTCGCTCGATGGGCCGGTGCTGCCTACACCCTCATGGAAGGCCGTCATTGAAGTCAACGACTCGGCGCAACTCGAGCAATCCCTCGAACGGTTGACGGTTTCGATTCGCAACCTGAGCCAAAGCAGTGGATCGCATGCTGTTCAAATCGAATCCAGCGAGGCCGGCGGTCAGCAGTTCTACTCCTTCCATGACCTGACCTCAGGCAACATTCTGGCGCAATTCACCTTTTCTGAGGGCTATATGATTCTTGCGCCCAGCCGTGCTCTTTTGATGCAGGCGCTGCAGACTCATGCGAGCGGAGACTCTCTTGGACGCTCGGCAGCCTTCAAGGCGCTGCTTCCAAAAGACGAGAATGACAACTACTCTGCTGTCGCCTATCAGAACCTGAGCCCGGTGTTGACCCCGCTGCTCTCAAACTTCAGTGGAGAGACGGCGCAGGCGCTAAGTCAGTTGGCAGCGGATGCCAAGCCGACGGCGATCTGCGCATGGGGCAAGGACAGCCGTATCGAGGTGGCCAGCGACAGTCGCCTCTTCGGATTCGATCTCCTGAGTCTCGGAGCTTTGATGAATTCAGGGAACAAGAACGCCAGTGCGAACGTAAAAGAATGATATGGGCGTCATTGATCTCCAAGGTCTGGAAGTCCGGCTCGGGAATCGTATCGTGCTCGATGGACTCACAGGATCGCTACAGGGCCAGGCAATCGGTTTGCTTGGCCCCAACGGTGCCGGAAAATCCACGCTGATCAACACATTGCTGGGCTTTCATGCGCCCTCCAAAGGGACGGCCAGCGTCTTTGGGCTTGATAGTCAACGGGAAAGAGCTCAGGTCCGCGGCGGCATCGGCTACATGCCGGAGAATGATTCGTTCATCGGAAATATGAGCGGCGTGCGATTCGTCCGCTATATGGCAGAACTCGCGGGCCTGCCCGCCGGTGAGGCATTGGAGCGTGCCCACGAGGCTCTCTTCTACGTAGGACTTGGCGAGGTTAGATACCGTAAGGTCAATACCTATTCGCTAGGCATGAAGCAACTCATCAAACTGGCCCAGGCGCTGGCACAAGGTCCACGGCTTCTCATCCTCGATGAGCCCACCAACGGCCTTGACCCGATCGCTCGCCTGCGCATGATCCAACTGATCAAGGAAATCCGCACCCAAGGCAGTGTGCGGCTACTTATTTCCTCTCACTTGCTCCGCGACATCGATGAGACCTGCGATGAGGTGCTGATCCTCAAAGACGGACGCATCGCCGCTCTTTGCAACATCGAAGAGGAGCGCCACTCCAACCGCAGCTTCATGGAACTCGAGACGGTTGGCGCAACAGAACGATTCTCCGTTAGTATTCGCGGACTCGGCTGCGAATGCGCATGTTTTCCCGGCGGCCGAATCAAGCTCGTCATTCCCGACCACATCGAGGTGCGGGATCTTTACGTCATTGCATCCCAACAGGGAGTCCAGATCCGGCGCATGAATCGGCGGCGAGACTCGCTTGAAGACATTTTCCTCAGAGCGATGGACAACGAATTGGGGCGTACTGCTCATGTCAGTCTATAAACACATTTATCGCGTCTATGACGGCAAGGTGACTCCAGCATGGGCCCGTGTCTTCGTGCTCGCGCGCTATGGATTCAATGAAGGCTGGTCGTCGAAGATCACGATCGGGCTCTTCACGCTTTGCCTCTTGCCTCCCATCGTTTTCCTGATCGGAATCTATCTCGCGAACAATCCGATCGCAAGAGCTTTGATGGGGTTCCGCAGTCCCCAGATTCTCACCATCGATGCCGGATTCTTTCTCAAGGTTCTCGAGATTCAGTCCTGGTTTGCGTTGCCTCTGGCCTCCTGGATCGCGCCCCGGCTGATCAGTTTCGATCTTGCCGACAACGCGTTGCCGATCCTGCTCAGCCATCCCATCTCGCGCTTCGGTTATGTGCTGGGCAAGTTCATCGCGCTCTTCGCGTCGCTCTCTTTAGTAACCTGGGTCCCATGCCTTTTACTTTTTGTCTATCAAAGCTATTCTTCTCCACTACCGTGGTTTGCCGTAAATCTTCAGATTGCAAGCGGACTTCTGGCAGGAGAATTGATCTGGATTGTATTCCTTTCGATTCTCGGTCTCGCTCTCTCTTCGTGGGTAAAGTGGAGAGTCATGGCCACAGGCGCCATCTTCGCCGCAGTCTTTGTGCCTGCTGGCGTGGGAGGCATCGTCACCGGAGTGCTGCGGACAAAATGGGGCTTCCTGCTCAACATTCCATTTATGATGACGTCGCTCTGGCAACGATTGCTTGGCGCACCGGAATCCGCCAGGGCCAGCTTTTCGCTGCCTACCGAATCGATTGCTACCATGCTCGTGCTTGCTTGCTGCCTCTCCATAGCCATGCTGAATGCACGCATCCGTGCTCGCGAGGTGGTGCGCGGATGAACGATCAAATCATCTTCGAGGATGTTTCCAAGTTCTATGGCGAGGTGCTCGGCGTCAACCGCATCTCGCTCTCCATCCCGCCGGGAATCACGACGCTTGTCGGTCCCAACGGATCGGGAAAGACGACGCTGATGAATCTCATGACGGGATTGGTACAACCGTCGAATGGGCGCATTTCAGTGATGGGACTCTCTCCCACGAACTCACCAGAGTTGTTTCGCATCCTCGGCTATTGCGCGCAATTTGATTCGTTCCCCCGCGGAATCAACGGATGGGAACTTATCTTTGACAGTCTGATGCTTCACGGCATGAGTGAAGCTGAGGCATTTGAGCTGACGCAAGAGTCTCTCGAACGCGTACAACTTGGCGAAGCAGCGCAGCGAAAAATCGCGGGCTATAGCAAGGGTATGCGTCAGAAGGTCAGACTCGCACAGGCGATTGCCCATCACCCGAGAGTGCTGGTTCTCGATGAACCGCTGAACGGCCTCGATCCCATGGCCCGCGCCGAATCGATTGCGCTCTTCCAGGAACTTGGCCGGCAGGGAATGCATCTGCTGATCTCAAGCCACATTCTCGATGAGGTCGACCGCATCTCCGATCGTGTTGTCCTCATTACCGGCGGATACCTGGTCGCGGAAGGCAGCATTAAACAGGTCCGGCAAGAGGTGCGCGAAAAGCCGATGCAGGTTCTCATCCGCTGCGATCAACCGGCGTTGCTCGCGGCAAAGATGTTCTCCGTCAACCATTGTGTTGAAGCGAGATTGAACACCGACGAAAGAGGCGTCTTCCTTCGCACCGGAGACATCGACCAGTTCTATTCCATGTTGAATGAAATTGCAGCCGAAGGGCTTGTCAAGGTCGAGTCCGTGGCTCCGGCCGACGATGACGCCAGCGCCATCTACCAATATCTGATCGGCTCGGATGGGGGTGCGTCATGATGATGGATGCTATCGGCAATTTTCTCAGGCATCTCGCGCAGCAGCCTTGGGGCGTGTGGTGCACCCAGGCGCGGCGGCTGGTTCGTATAGAAGTAAGACGAAACCTCTTTTCGTGGAGAGCGAGTTGGATTTACTTTCTTGCCTTCATTCCCACATTCATTATCTTCATCCATTTCATCTTCGAAACGCACTATTCACACTGGATGAGCGATGACACCGATGTTCTCGCAAGCGTCGTCCAGCTTTACTACATTCGGCTTGGAGTTTTCTTCGGCTGTCTTGGCATCTTCTCCCGTCTCATTCGCGGAGAGATGATCGAGCGCAGCTTGCACTTTTACCTGCTGTCTCCCGTGAGGCGGGAACTGCTCCTGCTGTGCAAGTTTGTGGCGGGATCTTTCAGTGCCGTGCTCCTGTTTGGAAGTGCCATCGTCGCCGACTTCGTGCTAATGTATGCCGGCTTCGGCGCTGCCGGGAGAGACTATGTCTTCAATGGCCCCGGCCTCGGCCAGTTGGCGGCTTATCTCGCGATCATCATTCTCGCCTGCCTCGGGTATGGGGCAATATTCCTTTTGCTCAGCATGATCTTTAGGAATCCGACGCCGGCCGCGATGCTTGTCCTTGGTTGGGAGGCAATCAATCCAGTCCTGCCTTCACTCCTGCAAAAACTCAGCGTTGCTTCCTACCTGCGTCACCTGATGCCTGTCAGCGTCTCCGCCCACGGTATCTTGGCGCTCCTGACAGTTGAGACCGAGCCAGTATCCGCCTGGGCTGCGACTCTTGGCCTGCTGCTGCTGATCGTTGTCGTGCTCTTCTACTCCTGCTATCGGATTCGTACGCTGGAGATTAGATACACAACCGAATAGATGGTCGAGTCGCCGAGGGCGAGCCGCTGCTGCACCCGCTGTCGTCATTGGGTTCTAAAGAGGCGCCAAAGATCAGTCTGCTCCGGATCAAAATCGCCAGGGCAATTCACTCTTTGATTGCGAGAATTAAACCTCTGACTGCGTCACCGCAGAAATGCCTCCGGCAGACCGCCGTCCACTGGAATCAAATGTCCCGTCGTGCACCGCGCGCGAGCGCTCGCAAGAAACAGAATCGCCTCTGCGCAATCCGCCGGATCGATCGGTTGATGCGTCAGCGTCCGCTTTGCGTAGTATGCCGCCAGCAAACTGCGCAGATCCTCGTCGGTCATCGACTCTTCGAATGCAATGCCGTACTTGGTCAGCGACGCCCGCACGCGATCCCGTGGAAACATCGTCGAGCCCTTCACCACGGTGGCCGGGCAGATGCCATTCACGCGCACTGTGGGCGCCAGACTCACGGCCAATTCTCGAACGAGATGGCTCAGAGCCGCTTTGCTCACGTCATAGGCCTCGCTGCCTCGCTTGGGCACCACTGCGTTCGCGGAACTGGTTAACACGATCGATGCCTCCAGTCCTTGAGCCGCGAATATTCTGGCCGCTTCGTGACAGAGCAGGTAATTCGCCGTAACATTTATATCGAGGGTCGTGGCCCACAACGCCTCAGAGATTGCGCCATCCGGTGACGACGGAAACGTGGCCGCGGTATTGACCAGGATATCGATTCCGCCGAATGCCGCCACCGCTGCCTTGAGCGCCTGATCGATGGCGCCGCGGTTTCGAATATCTACCGCCGTCGCCGCAACAAACTCCTTTGAAGTAATCTTCGCAGCTTCGTTGGCGACGCTCTCAGCTGAAATCATATCGCGGTCGGCAATCACCACGTGAGCGCCGCGCGAGGCGGCCAGCAGCGCAACTTCGCGTCCGATTCCACTGCCTCCACCGGCCACCAAAACGATATGGCGGCTCAGTTCCTTATCCGCAGGCTGGCGGCGGATCTTGGCTTCTTCGAGCGCCCAATACTCGATTCGAAACGCTTCGCCTGCCGGTAGAGCCACGTAGTTCGTATGAACTTTGAAACTTGCCGGGTCCATGCCTTCGCCGCACTGCGGAACGGCGGTGGTCGGCGCTGCTGTTTCGTGTTCCTCGCTCAGCAGGATCGCGCCTTCCATCACGTGAATCGCGTTGGCATAAAACTCTCCGCTGATCCGCGCTTCGGTCTTGTTCTTGCCAAAGCTGAACATGCCAACTCCGGGGATCAGCACGATCGAAGGGTTGGCATCGCGCAGCTCAGGAGAATCCGGAAGCGCGTATGCCTGGTAATAGCTACGATACTGCGCGCGATATTCGGTCAATGACAGGTCAATCTGTTTCTTGAGCGCCTCCAAGTCCTCCCCTTCGGCCCACGGCACAAACATGGGGCGAATCTTGGTGCGGATAAAGTGGTCGGGGCAGCTCGTTCCAAGAAATGCGAGATCCCTTGCGTGTCTTGAGTTCACAAACTGCAGCACATCCTCCGAGTCGCTGAAGCTCGCGATCCATCGCCGCTGACTGCTGATCCGGCCGCGCAGAAACGGCAGAATCTCGACGGCCAGATCCTGGCTGTCCTGACGTAACTTGACTGCGACTCCGCCGAATCGAGAGTCTCTTTTCTTGAAGCCGTGCCTCTCGATAAACTGCCCTAGTTGATCGATCACCGTGAGCGTGTTCACATAACACTCGCGCTGCGTATCGCCCCAGGTGAAAAGGCCATGTCCGCCCAGCACAATTCCGTCGCACCCCGGATTTTTCTCGACGGCGTGCTTCATCATCATCGCCAGCTCAAAACCCGGACGGTACCAGGGAAGCCACACCAATTGGTGATGAAACTCACGGTTGAACTCCTCCATCTTTTCCTGGCCGTTGGCCGAAGCGGCCAGTGCAATGCCCCAGTCCGGATGCAGGTGATCGACATGCGCAAAAGGCAGAAAGCCATGCAAGGGAGTGTCGATCGATGCCGCGACAGGATTGTTGCGGAAGGCGCAGATCGCGTACATCTCCACCATGGAGTCTTCCGTTTCCGGGCCGCGGTACAGTTTCTCGAGCGCCAGCAGCTTTTCCTGGTAGAGCGCCGCAAAGCCGCCCCGTTTGATGCTGCCGAGGTCGCCGCCACTGCCCTTCACCCAGAGCACTTTCACCGTCTGGCCGGTGAGGGGATCGAGTTCATCGACCTTCGAGCTCGTATTGCCGCCTGCAAAGTTGGTGATGCGCAGATCGGAGCCGAGCAGGTTTGAGCGGTAGCGCAGCAACTCGGGTCCGTCCAGCGTTTCGGCTACCGCGGGGTCCCAGCGGTCTTCCAGTAGTTTCAGAGAGGGGGAAGCAACAACTGCAATTGACATATTCACACACCTTGGGTAGGGTACTTACTCAACTGGTTGCGACCTGGATCTGCTCATCAATTACGCGCCTTAAATCCGCAGGCGAATAGGTCGGCGACTTGATAACCTTGCCATCCGTGCGCTTATGGATCTTCAGAATGGGCTTCCACTCGCCATGATGGGCGTTGGCGTCTTCCGGATGGACCAACTCCGCGCCGCGATCCCGCACGAGAACGGTATCGCAAACGCTGCAATGAGGCCAGGCCTTGCTCATGTTGCTGCGCTGCACTTCATCCCATGCTGGCTGCGCCTTTACACCGGCCGCGTTCAGCGCCCCATACGTGACAACAAGCTGGTCGATGCAGCCATCCACGTATTCGACAAAGTCAGGCTTGCCGTTGGGATCGAGCACCACACCGATTGAGTCTATGACAGCGGTCCCCTCTCTGCCGTTCGATCCGGCAAGGCTCGTCGTGACTGTGCAGCCACAGCCTTTAACGAACTCGAGAGCTTCTTCAAAAACCAGTCGCGCACGCAGCAGGCGCGTCTCGGCGTCAGGAATCTCAGGAGATTCCTTCACTTGCTGGTTAAACTGCATCATCAAGGTCACGATGTCTTCCTGCGGGCTATAGAGCTTTTCGGTCATTCAATCCTCAATTCATTGTGCCGCCTGCCGGGCGGCGGATCGGGTTTTAGTTTAGCGCACGCGAACGCCCTTCGCGTCTATTCTCTCGGAATTCAGTTTCGACGAGTCGAGACCCCTCATTCTAGAGATCACCCGGCAAGACAAGCAGTAGTGTTAATCAAACATTGGCCTTACCGCAATTGATCCAGATTCGCCCACGGAACTTCTGATTAAATCGGTGCTATGAAAGGGAGCGACTTTGGTCGGGCTATAAGGGCCGCAAATTCAGCGCGGGCCTTGGCCCCGGAGGGAAGGCTCGTTCGCAGAATCGATTTGTTCAGAGCCGCCAATGAACTTTTCCGAGAAGTTGGCGACCGCAAAGAATCGCGATTTTCCTCCGTGTGCGAGATACTTCACTAGTTTGGATTTGGGTCCAACTCACCATCCATTTTTTCTGGCATCAGGCTGGCGACTGAGCGCAGGAAGAGAAATCTAGGAAGGATCGAGTACCCTTCCTTCCCGGCAGGGTGGTGACAAAATGGATTGTAGTATGGAGAAGAAGTTGGTATAGCCTCATAATGGCATAAATATACTTGGCGCACCTAGAATTATCGGTATTTGGTTGAAATTGAGCGGCCATGCTGCTAGAAACACAGCATGGCTGCTCATGCTCTTGAATGCGAATCATCTCCGGGTGTAGCTGCCTATTCTCCCTTTAATGGTTCATCGCCTTCTCCGACGCGGCGTGTCTCACCAGCTTTGTAGACAAACAAAGAGGATTCTGCGCAGATCCTTTTTGGACCTGCAAGTAATCCGAGACTTACTCAACCTCGCATAATATAGTGACAAACTTAGTGCCATTGCAGTAAGCTGTAAGGCATGTCAGGATCCAGTGCTCCGCGTCGTGACTTTGCAGCCATGCAAGAACGCCGCCGCCGCGC
>JBEKOA010000037.1:0-32404 GCA_049522255.1 Occallatibacter sp. | reverse complement strand
TCACGGTGCTGGCGCTGGTGCATCCTGTCCACGAGGTGAAATTGTTGCCGCCCGCCGTCGCAGGCGCCGTCAGCGTTACCGATGCCCCTGAATCATAGGTGCGCGTGAAGCTTGTGGTTCCGTTGGCTGCGCTGTTCACGTCCGCAGGAGAAACGGAAATCGCCACGCCGCTTGCGGGATTGGTCGAATTCACAGTCAATGTATAGGTTGTTGGAGGAGGTGCCGCATAGTTGGCGGTGACGGTTGTATTGGCGCTCATCGCCACCGTGCAGGTCACGGTGCTGGCGCTGGTGCATCCTGTCCACGAGGTGAAATTGTTGCCGCCCGCCGTCGCAGGCGCCGTGAGCGTTACCGATGCCCCTGAATCATAGGTGCGGGTGAAGCTTGTGGTTCCGTTGGCTGCGCTGTTCACGTCTGCCGGGGAAACTGTAATCGTCGCACCGCTGCCAGGATTCGTCGAGTCCACGGTCAAGGTGTAGGTCGTCGGGGGAGGGGTTTTCGTTGTGCCGCCGCTGCCGCCCCCGCAAGCTGTCATCAACAGACCCAATCCCAATGCAACACAAAAAGCCGCGCACCGCCTCAAACTCCCCATAATGACGCCTCACCCTTCAAGAATTCCGCCATCGCCAGGTCTGTTCTTCAGAGCAGTCCCCTCGAGAGCGCACCTATGTAGTATCAACTCACGTTCCGGAAGATGATACCGTTACCAGTCTGCCGGTGACAACGAAAAAGCGCAGAGAGACGCTAAATCTATGCTTCCAAACGAAATACCCCGGTCGGAAATTTTCAAGGCAAGAATGGACGGGGGATTTCCGCTCAAAACATCTCAGGGATGGTATGAAACGCGATGCGCGTGGGTGCTGCCTTGAAGGCCGTCAACATGGTGGCCGGAGCCAGCGTGCTCAAGCCGTATTTGTTATTGAGCGCATCCATCGCCGCCTGAAGACGTACGCGGTTTTGCTCGTCTTCCGTCCCTTCAAAGAGGTTGAGCGAATGCAGCCGGTCAGGCACCAGCCCGTTCAAATGCACCCCGATGAAGTAAGGGGACTCGAACTCCTGGCCGGACGGGCGAGATTCCCAAAGCCGAAGGAGAGCGGCAATCAGCGTCTGATTGTCCTGGCACTCGCTCAGCTTCGATTCGCCCTTCCATCCCCGCGTAGGCACGCCAAAGCGACTGACAGGCGTCTTGTCGCCGCGCGGAACTGCAAACCCGATCGCCAGCCCGATGCTGCTCGCCCACAAGCCTCCTGCCCGCAGCCGCATGGCCGCCTTGTGCAGCAACTTGTGCGCAACAGCCCAGGCCTTCTCCGCCGTCCGCATCTCGGGCGCGAGCACGTGCTGGTGGCTCAGCGACTTCAGGTGCTCGGTCTCTGACATGTCGAAGTCTTCGCCTCTGAGCCAGTGCCAGAGCCGCTCGCCCCAAACCGATCCCCACAGCTCGCCAGCCCCCTCGCAGTCAAATGCAAGCAGCTGATCCATGGTGTGGATGCCTTTGTCGTTGAGCCTTTTTTCCGTCTTCACACCGATCCCCGGCAGATCGCGCAAGCTGAGCTGACGTAGAGCCTCGGGTAAGATATCCAGGGGCAGAGCGACAAGACCGTCGGGTTTCTCCATGTCGCTGGCCACCTTGGCCAGATAGCGGTTGGTGGCCAACCCTACCGAACTGCGCATCGTGGGGCCGACCCGCTCCAGGATGCGCCGCTTCACCTGCCAGCCCAACTCCATGGCCGCCAGCAGCGGTCTTTCCCGGCCCATCAGACGGCAGGCCATCTCGTCGATCGAGAGCACAGCCGTCACCGGCAGACAGCTTTCCACGGCCTCGACAATGCGGCGATGATAGTCGACATAAATCTCGTGCCGAGCCTCGACCAGCTCGAGCCCAGGGCACATCCGCTTGGCGTCGGCGACCACTGTTCCGGTTTTGACGCCGCAGGCTTTTGCCTCGTAACTAGCTGTAATGCAAACAGTTGTATCGGCCAACATGGGCACAACGCCCACCGGCCGGCCGCGCAACTCGGGCCGCACATCTTGCTCGACAGACGCGAAGTAGGAGTTCAAATCGACGAAGAGCCAGTTGAGATGCGGACCGCTCACCGGGTCCGGCTCAGACTCCCTCGGAGCGGGAGCCGGCAGTTTCTCGAGGCTCTCAGTCTCATCGAGCCACTCCCCGGCAATTGGAGACGACGCTGGATTGAGATCCATTACCATGGTTTTACATATTCGCCTTTTATTCTCTTGAATGCAAGCGGGAACTCAAACAGAATGTCGATAAGCTCCTCGGCAAGCCGGAAATCCGGCCCAAAACTCTCTTGGACGCTTCAGCCGCAGGAGACAGTTCAGCGGCTGCATTCCCGGAGTGTGCCTTGGGGATACCGACAATGAACAGTCTGATTCACTGGTTTACGGTGTACGAAAACGCCCTCGCCGTTCTGGCTACGGTGTCTGTGGCGCTGTTGCTCGTTTGCTGCCTGGAATGCACTAACTGCTCCTGCCGCGACAAGGATGAGTTCTTTAGTCACCGCGAAGTCTAGGGCCTGACCTGGTATACGCATCTACTGCTGCGCGTCGTCTTCATCCGTCTCTTTCAAATACTGCTCGAAGTGCGCCAGGATGCGGTTGTAAAGATGCGTGCGCACATCCGGGCCGGCGATCGAGTGCGTCTTGCGCGGGTAGATCTGCAAATCATAAGGGATCTGGGCCTCGATCAGCTTCTGCACAAACTGCACCGAGTTCTCCAGGTGCACGTTGTCGTCGCCCGTTCCATGAACCAGCAACAGGCGCCCTTTCAGCTTCGCTGCCGAGTTGACCGCCGAGAAGTCCTCGTAACCGGCGGGAAACTCTGACGGCTGGCTGAGATAACGCTCGGTATAGATCGAGTCGTAGTCGCGCCAGTCGGTTACGGGCGCCACCGCAACCCCGGCCCGGAAGCGATCCGAGTGAGTCATGGCGTAAAGAGTGAAACTCCCACCCCAGCTCCATCCCCACCAGCCCAGGCGCTTGGGGTCCAGTTGCGAATACTTGGCCAGCACAGCATCCACCACCGTTAACTGATCTTCAAGCTGCACCTCGCCGAAGTTATGGAAGGCGGCCTGGGCAAAGTCGCGGCCCCGGCCGCCCATGCCTCGGTTATCGGTGTGCAGCACCGCAAAGCCATGCTGGACGAGCAGTTCGTCGAAGAGCAGGTTGTCGTTCCAGCGGTTGACGACCGACGGCGAGCCCGGCCCTCCATAGGGATTTACGATCAGCGGCACGGTAGCGATGAATGCGTCGGCCGGCTCCTGGGCCTCGGGCATCAGCAGAGTCGCATAGAGCTTCGTCCCGTCGTGCGCCTTTACCTCCAACTGCTGCGGCGCCCGCAACCGGTAAGGCTCCAGCGCGCGCATTGCCCAGAAGAGCTTGCAGTCGCCCGCCACCTTGCACAACTTGAGCGCGGGCGATTCCGTGCGCGACGATTGCTTGTCGACAAAAGCATCTCCGTTCGGCGCGAAGTTGGCGCTATGGGAGCCTGCGCCAGTGCTCAACTGCTTCCGCTCGCCTTTGAAGTTCACCTGCCACAACTGCTGGTCGAGCGGACTGCCCTCGTTCGAGGAGTAGTCGACAAGCCTGCCCTGCGGGTCAACGCGCGACACCTCGCTCACGTCGAAGTCACCTTGGGTCAATTGCCGTACCGGCTTGGCCGTCGCGCGAGCCGGGTCGACTTCGTCATAGCTGTAGAGATAGAGATGATTGTGGCCGTCAGCCCATTGCGTCAGCACAATCGAACCTTCACCTACCGAAACGTCATAGTTGTCGTCGAAGAACTTCTCGTCGGTCAGTTGGAGCACCGGGTGCGCCTGCCCTGTCGAGGCCTCGGCAAAGTAAAGATCGCGATGCTTCTGGTCGCGCGTGAGCGTCTCGATCCACAGCGTCTTCGAGTCCAGCCACCCGAAGCGCGGAATGTAATCCTGCCCCTCATGAATCGGCAGCTTCACCCACACCGTATTGCCGCCCTGCGCGCCCACCACGCCGACTCGAACCTCGGGATTGGGATCGCCGGGCTGCGGATATCGCTGCACCTCTACCCGCGCATGAGTGGGAAGCCAGTCAGTGATGGGATACAGCGGCACGTTCGTCTCATTCATCTGCAAATAAGCAATCCTCTTCGAGTCCGGAGACCAGAATTGATTGCTGCGCGTATCCAGTTCTTCCTCATAGACCCAATCAACCTCGCCGTTGAGGGTGAACTCCTTGGCTGGAGCAACCGCTATCGCAGGCTGGCCGGGGTTCTTCAGTTGGACAACTGCGAGCCCGTGGTCGCGCACAAACGAGATCGATTCGCCATTGGGCGAAAACTTGGGATCGTCGCCCGAGGCCTCACCGCTAAAGCCAACCTCCACTCCCGTGCCGTTACGCAGGTCATAGAGCCAGAGCCGGCCGTTGGAGTCGAAGAGCAGATGCGTTGAGTCGGGCACCCACAGGTAGCTGGCCATCTTGTAGCGGTCGCGATGGTCGCGATCTGTCTCAGAGGCGCTGTCGGGGCTGAGCGCAGCCAGTTTGGCCCGGCTCACCAGCACAAACGCCTTGCCCAGGGCGGGGTCCAGGTCTACCAGTTCACCACCATCCAGATAGCTCAGGTGCTTTCCGTCCGGCGACCAGGCGAGCTGATCGGGCGGATGTCCGATCAGGGATCCGTGCGCATAGATCGCCTCCACTGTCAGAGGCTTTGGAACTGCCGGAGGCTCCGCCGGCTCCTGGCCGGCGGCCAACGGGAGGGTTGAGAGCAACAGTGCGGAAACGGTTGCAATCAGTCGGGCGGCGGCACGGGTCAAAGGGGATCTCCTCCGTAAGCGGAACGATGCCTCCCATCGAAGCGATTCTGCTTGAAAAGACTATAACTCCCCTACCCCGTTCCTCGGCGGCGTATTGCGAAGGAACTCAATGCATCGTAGCCGTGCGTTCGCGATAGGCCTTCACACCTATTCTTCCGATCTCCCAAACCAATTGCAGAACGACGATAGCGCAAATGAACACCAGAACGGCGAAGATCCCCTTGTTGATTGCGTCCACAGCCACACCATAGCGCGCCTGATCGAGTGCGGGACGCTTGAGCGTGATCCAGGCATGATCGCGAACGGAGAGCACAAGCGCCAGTGGAATCAGCCCAGCGGCGCTCATCACGGTCTTTTCTGCGGTCCTCACTCTTTGCCAGCTTCCACGAATCAGATCCAGGCACCGCCATCCCAACTGCAAAGCACTCAGCGCCACCACCCACCAGTAGAACGGGAGCCAGACCGACACCAACTGGAATGGAGAAACACCCAGATAGTAAGCCCCCGGACCCATCAGCAGATAAGGATGCTGGGGGACCAGCAACCACCAAACCAGAAAGAGAAAGCCAAAGATCACCTCGGCAACGGCTTGGGCGAAGCTGCGCGGCTTTTTTCCGCCGGCAAATTGCTGCCCAAGCGGCGGCAGAGCGCCCGGCGACCAGTCGGCGGAGGGAGACGCGAGCGCCGGGAACTTCCCTGGGCAACTCGTGGCGGCAATCTCGATGACCGCAAAGATGAGAGTGACCCACGCCGCCGTCGTCAACAGTCCGCCCGGAAGCCGAAGCAAAATTGCCAGCACGTCGATCTGAATCGGAGTCCGGGTTGCAAGCAGCACCACGGTGACGACCAAATAAATGAGGGTTGCCCAGATGAACGCCAGCTTCATGACGTACCAATAGAAAGGAAAAAGTGCCGGCCCGATCAGATAGCGCTGCGGCTGGTAGCGGGCGGCGGCTTGGATAGGGTGACCAAATTGTTTCAGCCACTCCTCGGCTTCAGCGGCGGTGAGCGGCCGGCCGAGCGCGGCCTCTTTGTCCTCAAGCTGCGCTTCGAGGTTGGCCTTGAGTTCGGCGATGATATCGTCCTGCCGTTCCCACGGCAGATGCTTTTTCACGGCTTCGAGGTAGCGATCGAGAAGATCCATGGGGTTTTCCTTCATTGCTTACAGAATGTTGTCGATGGATTTGTTGATGGCCCGCCACTCGTCGAGCAATTGACCGAACATCTGTTCGCCGTCGCTCGAGAGGCGATAGAACCGCTTGTTGCGTTTTTCTTCTTCGCGCCATTCGCTGGTTAAGAGGCCCTGGGCTTCCAGGCGGCGTAGCAGCGGGTAGAGCGTGCTTTCGTCGATCTCCAGGCCGCGCTCGGCAAGAGCCTTGCGCAGCGTGTAGCCGTAATGCTCCTGGCGAAGTTGTGCCAGCACTGCCAGAGTCAGGCAGCCGCGCCGCAGCTCCAGGCGAAGATTCTCAAAGAGGTTTTCGGCGATGGTCATGCTGTACCTCATACACTGTACATCACATACTGTATAATACACAGTGTATGATGTCAAGTATTCTTTGAGGGGTTTATTCCGGGAACGCGAAAAACCGCCCAAGATCCGGCAGTACAGCGACTTGCACTGTATGGCCAAGGGGTAGTATCTTCCGGGTCATGCATTGGGCAACTCCGCAAGAACGGCGCAAGCTAGGTCAGGCGCGGCGCAAGCAGGTCGGCCGCCAGCAACACAACGAACTCAACCCCAAGGCGCGCAAGACTCCCGCCCTCGAATTGCTGGCCCGGTCGATGCAGGGCCGTGTGCCCGCACTCATCAAGCTCAAGTACAAGCTGATGACCGAGTCGCCCTTCGGCTACTTTCGCGGCGCGGTCCCGGTGATGGCCGCCGATCTGGCCGTGCTGCCCAATGCCGGTATCACAGTGCAGCTTTGCGGCGACGCTCATGTGCGCAACCTAGGCGCCTATGCCGCACCGGACGGCCGGCTGGTCTTCGACATCAATGACTTCGACGAGACCATCCGCGGGCCCTTTGAGTGGGACCTCAAGCGCATGGCTGCTTCGCTGGTGCTGGCTGGCCGCGCCGCCGGCCATAAGGAAGCCTCTGCCCGCCAAGCCGTGGAGAAGCTTGTCGCCCGCTACGCTGGCCAGATCAGCTCTTTCTCCAAGATGCCGGCAATTGAAATTGCCCACTATCAGGTCCATCGCCTGAGCCAGGTTGCGCCCATCCACCAGGCGCTTATGCAGGCCGAACGGGCCACGCCCCAGCACACGCTGCAGCAGCTTACCGAGCCTGTGGTCAGCGGCAAGCCGGGCGCCGAGCGCCAATTCAAGGAGCTGAAGCCCACGCTTACCCGAGTGACCGGCAAGCAGGCAGCAGCCGTCCTTGCGTCCCTCGGCCCTTACCGCGAAATGCTCGAGCCGCAGCGCCAGCATCTGCTTTCGTTTTATCGCCCGGTGGATGTTGCATTCAAAGTCGTCGGCACCGGCTCTGTAGGCCTGCGCGACTACGTCATCTACTTCGAGGGCAATGGCCCCGGCGATCCGCTGTTCCTCCAAATCAAGGAGGAGCCGGCATCAGGCTACGCAGCATATCTGCCTGACGCGCGGCCACCGCGTCATAACGGCCAACGCACCGCCGAGGGCCAGAAGGCGATGCAGGCGCAATCAGACCCCTTCCTCGGCTGGACACACTTTGAGGGGCGCGATTATCTGGTCCGCCAGCTCAACGACCATAAAGGCTCCATCGATTTGGAGGATTTGGCCGGCGGCGGACTCGAAGCCTATGCCGAGGTCTGCGGCGAACTGCTGGCCCGCGGTCACGCCCGCTCCGGTGACCCGCTTATCCTGGCCGGCTACGTCGGCTCGGGCGACGGCTTTGCTGAAGCACTGGCGAAATTTGGCTCAGCCTACGCCGACCAGACAGAGAAGGACTGGAAGGAGCTGTGCCGCTCAGCCAAAGCTCGATAACTCAGGAGGCACACGTGAATCGCCGCACCTTCGTTCAATCGCTGGCCATGGCCGCCGGGGTCGCGGCTGCTCCCAAACTCGGCGCCGCCGACGCAACCGCGGCGCCCAAAGCGCCAGTCACTCCGCCTCCCGCCTTTCCTCTCTCGGTGATGCTCTGGACCGTTTTCACCGATCTGCCCTTTGAAGAGCGACTGGCGAAGGTGGCCGAGGCCGGTTATAGCAACGTCGAACTCGTGGGCGAGTACCGCGACTGGAAGGCGGCCGATTTCTCGAGCGCCAATGCTGCCGCCAAGCGCCTGGGTATCAAATTCGACGCCACCGCAGGACTCACACACGGCGTGGCCGACCCAGCCAGTTGCGACGCCTTCCTGACAGAACTCAGCCAGGCCCTCACACCCATGGAGACGCTCGGCTGCCCGGCCATGATTGTCCTTTCAGGCAACGTGATACCCGCGCTCTCAGCCGAGGCGCAGCAGCAGGCCGCGGTAGAGACGCTCCGCCGAGCCGCCGGTTTGGTCAATGGACACCAGATCGATGGCCAGCCGGTGCGCCTGCTGCTTGAGTGCATCGATCCGGAGGAGAACCCAAACTACTTTCTCACCTCGGCCGCCGAAGCCATCGAGATCGTGCGCGCCGTCAACCATCCGCAGGTCCAGTTTCTCTACGACATCTTCCATGAGCAGGTTGCGGAAGGAAACCTGATCGAGAAGCTCCAGAGCCACATCGACGTCATCGGCTTGATTCACGTGGCCGACGTGCCCGGACGCCATCAGCCCGGCACCGGCGAAATCAACTACGGCAATATTTTTCGCAGGCTGGCCCAACTCAACTACCGCCGCACTGTAGCGATGGAGTTTCTTCCCACAGGCGACGCGGTCACCGCCCTGCGCGAGGCAAAGGCGCTCGCCTTCAGTGCTGGGGTGGACTGAGCGAAGTCGAAGGGTCCGGCTTCTCGGACCAGCGATCTCGGCAAACTATTCCCTGTTCCCTAATCCCTATTCCCTGTCCTTACGAGTACCAGCACTTAGGCAATGGCATGGGCGGATACGTCGCTTTATTCTCCACATCCAGCTTGTGCGGGAACACTCGCTGGGGTTTTGTGGAGCTCACCCGCCGCTTGTTGAGTAGCGTAAACTCCATTACTTCGGGAATCTCGATCTCTCCGAATCTCACGCTGCCGCGACAGTTATTGGGATGAATATGCGCCACATGGAAATGCTGCAACAATTTTCCAAAGCAGGAAGAGAATAATCTAAATGCAAACGGGTCGAAGAGGTTTTGAAGATGATGAAATTCAATGATCATGATTCGAAACTGATCGAGCAAACTGTCGGGCGTACTGAGAATCACCTCATACTCGCAGCTTTCAATATCCATCTGTAGAATCAGATCGCCGCTGTAGTCCTTGATGTACTTATCCTTCCAGGCGGCAAGCGTCATAAAGTGTCCGACGTCGAATGAGCCAAGGAACTTCTTGTCAAATGTAATTTCCGGCCTGACCGTCGCCGGCTTATCCACCGAATAATCCGCCAGAAAAGACTTGATCCCGAGATCCGCCAGATGACTCTCAAAGTCGCTTGACTTACTAACTCCGGGCGAGAAACAGTATTCAATCCCTTTGAAATCGTCTGGAATCAGGTAACCGCCGTCTCCTGGGCTGCCTATGCGAACCAGATTGATGCCACAATCCTGCGGGCGCAATTTATGTATCAAGTCGAGAACTTCTGAGTCCTTTGTTCGTCTGGTGATATAAAAGTCCTGCATATTGAAGCCAAGACGTTGCAGCACATAACCGATCTTTCTGGTTGTATTGACCATCGTGAAAACTTCCCTTTTCGATATCAGATCGGCCAAATCAGAGACTGACGCGCACTTAGCTATTAGGCGCGTCCAGCGAACTCGCGCGTCTCGGTGAAGACCTTTACTCTCTCACCCACTTGAATATAGAGAGGAGCCTTGATCTCCAGGCCGGTCTGAAGCCTCGCCAGCTTGGTCACGTTGCCGCTGGTGTCGCCGCGCGCGCCGGGTTCGGTATACTCGACCTCCAGTTCGACCTTCTCGGGCAACTGCAGGCCGATGGGGTTGCCGTTGAACTTATGCAACTGGATGATTGAGCCCTCGACCAGCAACTCCAGCGCGTTGCCCACCATATCGCTATTGAGCGTATGCGTCTCAAAGCTCTCCTGATCCATAAAGTGAGATCCCTCGCCGTCCGAGTAAAGATAAGACGCCTCGACCAGCTCCAGATCCGGCTCCTTGAATCGCTCGCCGGCCTTGAAGGTCTTGTCAAAAACCGCTCGTGTCAACAGGTTTCGCATCTTGAGCCTGACCAGCGTCTGGCCGCCTCGCGCCGTAGGCGTCGAAACCTCGGCTTCCATGCAGTAGTACGGTGTGTTCTCAAACTCGAAGTACATCTTGCGCTTCACGGTAATCGCTTCCAGCAATGCGGCCATGGCTTCCTCAAGAAAAACAGGCTTTAGCAGCCGAAAATGCCCCCAGGGATCTTCTGCGGCGTCCAATCAATTATAGGGGGAGACGGCGCCTGATTTGCCACGCCGCCCCCCGGCTGGCGATACTGCCATCAGCCCCTTCAGCGGGCTAAATCCTTTCCCTAGCGAGAACTGCCTTGGTTCGTGAGCTACTTACCGCGCGACTTGAGCGCAAAGAGTGCATCTCAGAGGTCGCCCAGTGCTACCACTTCGACTTCGTCCTCGATGGTCTTGAGAGATTTGCGTTCATCCCCGGTCAATTCGTCTCTGGTGTGGCATTGGACGACAGGGGCAAGCAGCAGACCCGCGCCTACTCGATCGCCTCGGCGCCCAAGGGCAATCACTTCGAGTTGTGCGTGAATCGTGTCCCGGAGGGCTTTTTCTCCAACCATCTGGCCGATCTGCCCGACCTGCCTATCGGTGGAACGATCCAGATTCATGGCCCCCACGGCCACTTCATCCTGCACGAGCCCATTACCGATTCCATACTGATAGCCACCGGCACGGGTATTGCGCCCATGCGCGGCTACCTGCAGTCTCTCTTCCCGGAAGACGGATCAGATCGCAGCGGCGGCAAACAAATCTGGCTCGTTTACGGCACTCGTTACGAGACTGACATCTATTACCAGGCCGAATTCGAAGCCCTGGCCGCGGCACACCCCAACTTCCACTACCTGCCTACGCTGAGCCGTCCACAGGAGAGCTGGACCGGCTTGCGAGGCCACGTTCAGGAACACATCACTCGCATCGTCGAGGAACGCGCCACCCGCCTCGGCCAGCTTCTGCCCGCGCCTCCGGTCGACCCCAGCCGCGTGCAGTCGGAGCTGAACTTCGACATCTACGCGTATATCTGCGGCCTCAACTTTATGGTCTCCGGCGTCCGCGAGCTGCTGACAGGCTTCGGCTGGCATAAAAAGCAGATTGTGTTCGAGAGATACGACTGAGACTTGCCCCGGTGAACACGCTCCTTCACACTTCTGAAGCATCAACCTCAGTGAACCAGAGGCAGGCAGAGCCTCGCCGTGACCGGACCGCCCTGGCGCTGGGCCTGATTCTGGCCTGCTATGCGTGCGCGCGAATTCTGGAAGTTACACCCACTTCCATTCCGCGCACGGCTATCGTAGCCCTCGACGTAATCTCCGCTATGACCTTTGCACTCGTCGACGGAGCGCGCCACTACCGGCTCCGTGGCATCCTGATCTTCGCGGCAATCTGCACTGTCGTTGGGAACCTCGTCGAAAACCTGGGAGTCGCCACTGGGTTTCCTTTCGGCCACTACTATTTCGTCGAGCTGATGGGTCCCAAACTCTTTCATGTGCCGGTGCTGCTTGGCTTGGCATATATCGGCATGGCCTACGTCTCCCTCACACTGGCTCGCGCAATCGTGGGTGACCCTCATATGCCAATCGGAAGTATGCGGTTGGCAGCGCTGCCGGTCGTGGCCAGTTTTCTCATAGTTGCCTGGGATCTGGCGCAGGACCCAATCTGGGCCACAGTGCTGCATGGCTGGGTCTGGCGGGACGGTGGCCCGTGGTTCGGCGTGCCCATTTCAAACTACTTCGGTTGGTATGGGAACGTATTTGTAGTCTACCTGCTCTTCACGCTCTATCTGCGCCGCCGTAAGTCCCCGGCCATCATCCTTCCGCCCGCGGCCTTTCGCCCGGCGCTGCTCTTCTACGCGCTCTGCGCCTCGGGAAACATCTTGCAGGCACTCTCAACTCAGGCCCCGGCAGTCGTCTTTGACCCTACGGGCAAGCAATGGCGCACGTCTGACATTGCCGGAGCCTCTGCCCTGGTTTCCATCTTTGTCATGGGAGGATTTGCCGCCATCGCATGGATCCGTCTCGCCGGGCAACAGAAGGCCCCTACAGATTGAACAGTTCCCGCAGGCGCTTGGTCTGGTTGCGGCTGACTGGAATCTCGGTCTGCTTCTTGTCGTTCATGCGCAACTGATAGCTCGACTTGAACCACGGCACCACTTCGCGAATGTGGTTGATATTCACCACAAAAGCGCGATGGGCGCGCCAGAAAAGGGTCGGGTCGAGCAGGTCGAGCAGGTCTTCGAGCGTGCGGCACTTTGAGCTTCCCTCGAAGTTCTGCGTCACGACGCGAATCACTCCCTCGTCGATGGCGGCAAAGCAAATGTCGGCCTGATCGATCAAGAGCAACCGGCTCTGGGCCTGGACGATGAGCTTGGCTGGCTGGGCGCTTCGAGCTGCTCCCTGCGAACGGTTGAGCAGACGCAACAGCGCATCGATTTGCGACTCCGGCAGCGAGTCTCCATGCCCATCCGCCGCGCCCCCGGACAACCTCACCCTGACCCGCTCGACAGCCTGCTCCACTCGCGTGCGATCGAAGGGCTTCAGCAGATAGTCCACCGCGTTCACGTCAAAGGCGCGCACCGCGTACTGGTCGTAGGCCGTGGCAAATACAATCTGCGGCATCGGCGCCTGCGGCGTGGCCGACTGCGCATGCGGCGCGCCATTTCCGGCCGTCTTTCCCATGCGCTCCATCAGCCGCTGGATCACAGCAAAGCCGTCGAGCCCCGGCATCTGCACGTCAAGAAAGACCATGTCGGGACGGTGTTCTTCGATCAGGTCCACGGCTTCGATACCGTTGGAGCCTTGCGCCAATACCTCGACCCCGCCCACCTGGGCAAGCAGGTAAGTGAGCTCCTCGCGAGCCAGTTGTTCGTCGTCGATGATGAGCGCAGAGAGGGTCATGGGAGCGGAAACGGATGCAGCTTGATTGTAGGAAGGCTCCCCGCCCCGGTCAATTGAGGCGTGCTTTGACCCCTCTTCTCTGATCCTGAGCCCTGCTTTGTTACTCGCCCAGCACACGCAGTCTCGCCGGCATGTGGTCCGTGGCGAGCTCATGGCCGCACTGCGTGCAGAATTGATCCGAGGCGCGCACCGTCCGGAAGCAGTGGCCACAGTTGGCCGCGAGCTGGTAGTCGCACTGCGGACAGAAGTGGAAGTCGCTCTGCACATGCGTCGAGCAGGCCGGGCAGCGTGAAACCTCCGGCTGGCGCAACAGGAAGTAAAGCACCGCTCCGATGCCGCCCGGCATCACCAGGCAGATCGCGATCCAGAAGCGCGCGCTCATCGCCCGCCGCGGAGCGTCCTTGCTGACGTAGCCCACCATCAAAAAGTAGATTGCCGCCAGCAATCCCCAGGAGAGGTTCAGATAGATTCTCAGGCCGAGCGGCGGCAGATGATGCTGCGTCGAAGGCAAAACCCACCAAAAGTAGTACTCCACCAATACAAATGCCGCGGCGGACACCACAATGGACCAGACCGGGATTACCCGTTCGTCTTCATTGACGGTAATGGATTCTGGCTTGCGCATCGGCGAACTCTCTCTGAACCGCCATTCGAGCGGATCAGGCCTCTTCTTCAATGGACGAAGAAGAAAATCGAGAAGTTGCGCGCCAAATGAGATTTGTTAAGAAATGTTAAGACTAAAGCGCTTCCGGAAATGCTGTAGGCCGAAACCATGACCTCAAGCTGGCACCGCCATCAGCGAGCGACAGCCCACAATGGCGTACTAAAGTTCGCATTATTCCCTAAAACGCTCTAGTTTTTGCGCCGCAGCCAGCCGGCCAGCACCACCGAAGCCAGCAGAGCCGTGCTGAGGAAGATGATCCACACGCTGAGTTGGCCCAGCAGACCGGTTATGTGCTCATCTTCAATTAGCGTGTCGGCGATCCACCAGACCAGCGGGCCGACTACAAGCAGAATCACCAGCGTGGCCGCCAGCGCTACGGCGCGGCACCGCTGCCGCCCGGCCTTCTGCTGCTGCATTACGCCCTGCGAGGCACTCACCACGCGGCGCGTGCGCCAAGCCACGGTGCACTCCCGGTCAGCCTGCTTTCCGCAGAGTGCCGAAACCAGATCGCGGTCAACGTCGGTGCCTTCGCCGGGCTTCATACTTGCCTCAAATTGCTCCCGCCAACTCCGGCCAGGCCGCAGGCGCCTTGCGGCGCAGGCGGTCGCGATCCAGTTTGGGCTTGATTGCGGCCAGACCGCGATACAGTCTTGATTTCACGGTTGAAAGCGGCGCACGCGTGACTTTGGCGATTTCGTCCAGGGAAAGCTCTTCATGGAAGCGGAGCACGAGTACCTCGCGATAGAGTGTGTCGAGTTCCATCAGCGCCCCTGCAATCCGCTCCCGGTCTTCGAGATTCATGAAGCGGTCAAAAGGTGTTGGATCGTCAGAGGCAACCTCGAAGCTCATCGGCCGGTCGTCTTCGCTGCCGCCCTCAAAGAGTTCGTCCAGGCTGGCCATGGTCCGCTTGCGCCGCTGGTCGATGACCAGGTTGCGGGCGATGGTGAAGAGCCAGGTGCCAAAGCGCGCCTTGCCGTTGAACTGCGCTCCCCGCACCAGAACCCGCATCCAGACCTCCTGGAAGAGATCCTCGGCCATCTCGCGGTTGCCGGTCAAGTAGAGCAGATAGCGCATCAGGCGGTGCTGGTACTGGACGATCAGCTCATCCAGCAACCCGGCATCCTGGCGCTTCAGCCCAGCGGATACAGCGAGGTTTTCCTGGCGCGCCAGTTCATCTTGAGCGGCGGTGGAGGCCGAACCGAAAAAGGGGCGGACTGCGGCGATTGGACTCATCACAATCAATTAGACGCGCAACCGCCGCAGAGTTCCGCACAGAATCGGCCGCAACTGCCGGTTTATCTTTAACTTTTGTAAAGTTGACCCAGAAACTTCGTCGCGGGCGCCCCACATCTCGACATTGAGTAATCGTGCCGCCTCGTCTTCCAAATGCCGCTGATACGTCCGGAACACTGCTTTGAAGTCTCTGTCAACGGTTTTTCTCTCGTGGGTCTTGCGTCTGCATGTAAACTTGACGTGCCTCCTCCTATGCGTGTTAAAGGGTCTGTGGCATCCACCTCGCGCTGACCTTTGCCATGGTTTTGAAGAGGCTGTAGCCGCGGAATTCTGTGGAACATAGTCCCCTCAAAGAAGATCGGCTGGAGGATAGAAAATGAATCCCCGCTTGCGTTCGTGGCCGTACGCCGCCGCGTTGACCGTACTGCTGTTGGTTACGCCGGCACGGCCTTGTCTTGCACAACATTGGCAGGAACTCGGCAATGTTGTGAATTCGCTCGACAAAGTTTACATCAATACCGATTCGGTCGAGCTGGAGGACGGCTTTCGCATCGTACAAATCAAGGTAGTTTATCCGGAGCCAAGACTGAACATCCACAATATAAAGTTGGACAGCCATATCCAATTGACTGCTTTCGACTGTGAAAAGAAGATGTATTACGGAGTTCGGATGTTCGGGTATCTGAACGGCCAGCAAGTCGCCACCGGCCCAGTGACGGCTGACTGGAAGACGAAGATAGTCCCTTGGGGTACCGATTCCACCTCACTACGCATCCTGTCGACTGCATGCAGCCTTCCGACAGCAAAAGGGAATGGAGCCCCCGACGAGGTATCCCCCGCCCAATCCAAGCCAAAGCTCTTGACCGGCTCAGGGATTATTGTCAACGACGAGGGATATGTGCTGACCAATGCCCATGTCGTGAAGGGCTGCAAGAGTATCGCGGTTAAACCGCTGAATGCCGACGCACGCTCCGCGAAGTTGGAGGCTATTGATCCGAAGAATGATCTCGCCCTTATCAAGACAACTGCCGGACTTGGACAACCCGCTCAGTTTCGTTCGGAATCGAGTCCGGCCAAGCTCGGCGAAACCATAGGCGTAATTGGCTACCCTTTGACTGGATTCCTATCGGCAGAACCAAAAGCGACATTCGGCCAGGTCAACTCCGTCGCCGGTTTCGGCAACGACTACACACTGCTGCAAATCTCGGCTCCCATTCAGGCTGGAAACAGCGGCGGTCCGGTACTCGACGAATCCGGTAACGTCATCGCCATTGTGGTGTCACAGGCATCGCTGGCTCTGGCTTCCAAAATCGGCAACATCCCACAAAACGTCAATTTTGCGATACGGGGCGAAATGGTCCAGATCTTCATGCAGGCACACGGGGTCAGGTTCAAAGTCGGAGACCGTAAGAAGAAACTTCGCACGGTGGAGATCGCGGACACTGGACAGAAATCGACGGTATTCATAGTTTGCTCGAATGAGTGACTCGATTTGCGGCCTACCCGCCGCTCTCCGTTCCTCTTTTTGCCACTCGCAGCGCCTCTTCGACCGCCTTCGCCGCGCGCCGTTCTCTGGCATCGACGCTCTGGTAGCCGAAGATGCCGAGCAGATGGCCGCGCCGCTGCACCCTCGTCATTGCCTCCCAACCCTGGCGCGCCAGCGGCTGACGCAGAAAAGCCGCGTGAAGAATCGGTGGCAGCTCCACCTCACCCTCCAGGGCGAGCAACATCCTCTCGGCCATCATCTCGGCTCGTCTCTCGCGGCTCAAAGCACTTTTCGGCTCACCGACCCAGTCGCCGATATACCTGCGCATTGAGTCGCTTATCGCGGCGAACCACTTCGGCAGACGCCGGTCGCCCTTGAGCGCGCGGGTCAACTCCGGCGGTATCAGCACTGGTCGCTGCTCAAGGTCCGGTTGCAGCCGGATTCGCACCCGCGAACCAATCGTGGCCTTTGCCCCGGCCTGCATCTTCTTGTTCACCAGCAGGAAGTATCCGTCTTTTTCCGGATTCGGAAAGAGAGTGGTGCGAAAGGCGAAGCCCTCTGCCGTGCCCCTGACAGATCCAGTCATGCTTTTCACTGAAACAACCTCACCCACCACCCTCAACCCCCTCCGCACCGGCCAGGCCTTCGCCGGATCGAAGGGCACGCGCGCAATCACCCAACGCAGCTGCGTCGAGTAGGGCTCAAGAACTGCGATAAAGGATTTTGCGGTGGATGGACTCATGTTCCGTGTGCAGCCCCAGTATGCAACCCGTCCCGCTCCGATGCAAGAGCCTCCAGCCGTGCCAGTCTTGATCGATCTTCTACACTATCTCTTATGGAAGTTCTCTACGGGTTGCATCCGGTCGAGGAGGCAGTGAAGGCCGGACGGCGTCGCTTCGACCAGGTTCTGGTGGCTCGCGAGCGGCACGATGAGCGCCTGGAACGTTTGGTCGCCCTCTGCCGCGAGGCCGGGCTCCGTGTCCGCCAGGAGACGCGCGAGCAGTTGACGCAGCTTGCCCAAACTCCAACCCATCAGGGTGTCGTGGCCCTGGTCCGGGGGCTGGAATCGCTTTCCATCGAGGATCTCTACGCGCCCGACCCAGCCAACGGCAGCGCCTCCCGGCTGTTGCTGGCTCTGGATGGCGTAGAAGATCCGCAAAACCTCGGCTCTCTTTTGCGCGTGGCCGATGGAGCCGGAGTAGACGGCGTGGTGCTCACCGAGCGCCGTTCGGCTCCCTTGAGCCCCGTAGCCGTCAAGGCCAGCGCCGGCGCCAGCGAGCATTTACGAATTGCGCGGGTGGTGAATCTGGTCCGCGCACTCGAAGAGCTCAAGCGCCGCAACCTCTGGATCATCGGGCTCGACGAGCGTGGGACCTGCGACTACGACCAGTTCGACCTCACAGGCGACTGCGTCCTCGTGCTGGGCCGCGAAGGCGCGGGGCTTCACGATCTGGTTCGCCGCAGCTGCGACCACTTGCTGCGGATTCCCATGGCCGGCGGCGTCAGCTCCCTCAACGTCTCGGCCGCAGGAGCCGTGGTTCTCTTCGAGGCCTTCCGCCAGCGCCGCTTGGCCTTGCGTGGAGCCGATGGCGCTCTCCCCACCCTGGCCCCAGCGTCAAAACCAAAGAGGCAGAAAGGTCTGGGCTCATGAAGCTCGTTCTTCCCCGGAGTGTCCTGGCTGCAGTTGTCACAGCCTGCCTGGCATCCTTTAGTTCTGTTGCTCAAACCGCTCCGCCAGCCACCCCGCCCGAAAAGCCGCACCAGGGGAAGGTCATCTTCTCCCGCTCCATCAACGAAGACGGCCAGACCACGACAACGGTCCAGCCCGCATCTCAAGCTGCTACCCAGATGGCCCCAATGCCATCCACCTCCGACGCAGAGCGTCAGGCCATCACCTTCACCGCATTCGATCTCGACGTTCATCTCACACCGGCGAGCGAGCAGATCGCCGTTCGTGCCCTTGTCACGGTGCGCAACGACGGCAAGGCTCCACTCCTCCGCATTCCCTTGCAAATCTCCTCTTCGCTCAAATGGGAGCGCATTCGGCTCAAAGGCAATGACGCTGCCCTCGCGCTCGCCACGCTAAATTCCGACGCCGACCACACCGGCCAGTTGGAGGAAGCGGCTGTTCTGCTGCCCCGGCCGCTTGCCCCTGGCCAGAGTCTCCAACTCGACGCGACCTATTCGGGCCAGATCGCGCTCTCTGCCCAGCGCCTGGTGACCATTGGAGCCCCTTCCGAAGTGGCCCTTCACTCGGACTGGGACCAGATCAGCATTCCCTTCACCGGCCTGCGCGGTTTTGGCAATGTTGTCTGGTATCCGGTATCGAGCGTCCCCGTTACTCTCGGCGACGGCGCGCGTCTCTTCGACGAGATGGGCGAGCAAAAACTCCGCCTCACCGGCGCGCAGTTCCGCCTGCGCCTCACCGTCGAATTCCCCCATGGCCAGGCGCCGACCGTCGCCCTCATCAACGGGCACTCCGTGCCTTTGACCGTCACAGAGTCGAGGAGCCTCGATCAGAATCAGGAGGTGGAAAGCGTAGCAACCGCCGACTCCGGCAGCACGATCCTCGGCTTTGATGCTCCAAGCCTCTTTGTCGCCATTCGCACCCCCCACCTCGGTCCCAACCTCGCCGCCTACACCGTCCCAGAAGACGATGTCTCCGTCGAGTTATGGACCGAAGCTGCCGGCGCGGTCAAGCCCTTTCTTGACGGCTGGCTTGGCAAACTGCCCCGCTCCACGCTCTTCCTCCTCGACCTGCCCGACCCGAGCGACGCCCCATTTGAGGCCGGCTCGTTGCTTGCCACTCCGCTGCGCGAGCCCGGCGCGAATGCAAAACCAGGAGCATTGGAAGGCATTCTGGTCCATGCCCTCACTCACGCCTGGCTCGCACCGCAAACTTCGCATCCGCTTCCCGCATGGCTCGATGAAGGAGTAGCGAGCTTCATGGGCACGTTGTGGATCGAAAAGCAGCACGGACGCGATCAGGCTCTAGGCACTCTCGAAGCGGACCGAACGGCCCTGGCGCTCGCGGAACCTGCGAGTCCCGGCGAAAGCGCCGGCCAACCCCTGGCGCAGGCCATCTCGCCCGTCTACTACCGCACCAAGGCCGCCTATGTTCTCTGCATGCTCCGCGACCTCGCCGGCGACCAGGCGCTCTCAGCCGCTCTGAGGGCCGACAATCGAGGCAACCCGAAAGCATTCGAGAAACTCCTCGAAGACTCCGAGGCCCATCCTGATCTCTCCTGGTTTTTCGCCGACTGGGTTGATGCTGACAAAGGCCTGCCCGATCTGAGCATTCAAGGGGTCTTTCCCACAACGACCTTGGCGGATAACTGGCTGGTCGCAGTCAAGATCGTCAATGCCGGATACGCAGCCGCCGATGTTCCAGTCATCGTCCGCTCAGGCTCAGGCTCCGAGGCGCGCTCCGCGACTCAGCGCGTCCGCGTTCCCTCTCGCGGAGACTTGACCGCGCGCATCCTCATTCAAGGCAAGCCTACCGAAGTTCAAGTCAACGACGGCTCCGTGCCTGAAACTCAAGCCAGCGTCCACATTTCCCACTTCGACGTGCCGGCAGCGACGGAGCAGCCAACCACGAAATAGCGAGTACGCAAGTCTGGCTCTAGCTGCGATGAGCAGATTGCAGCACGCTCTCAGCCGCTTTGTGCGGCGCCGCCCAAACCTGGTAGCTATTGAGGAGAAACTGCACGCCGAGAATCAGCAGCCAGACCAGGAGCGCAAACCGCAGCGGACGACGCGGAACGCGCGTGCTGAGAATCGTCCCGCCAATGGCTCCCACAGCGCCTCCGACAATCAACTGCAGCAGCAGGCTGGGGTCGGATGCGTGCGAAAACCAGTGTGCGCCGCTGCCAATCAGTGACACCATGAATCCGAAGGCGATATCCGTGCCGACCACTTGCGCAGGCAGCAATGGGGTGAGCCCAAGCAGCGCCGTGCTGCCCAAAGCGCCCGCTCCCGCGGAGGAGAAGCCTACTTCAGCGCCCACGGGAAACATCAGCCACGCAAGCCATGGGCTGCGATCCCGCTGGTCTTCGCTTTGCTTCTTGGGGCGAAAAAAATAGACGATCTGCCAGCCGGCAGTCGTGACCAGAATTGCTCCCAGCAGCGAATTCAGCAGGTTCTGCGAACCGGCATTCACCAGATGTTTCAGGAAGAGCGACCCAACGATCACGCCCGGCACGCCGCCCAGCAACATGTATCCCAGCGTCCGCCAGGCAACATTGCCGCGCAGGATCTGCGTGGGAACCAGAATCAATTTCACCGCCGTCGAAAACATCAAGCCGATTCCGACGGCTTCGACTGCGGGAACGCCAAGAAACAAAACTAGAACCGGCACGGTCACGGTGCCAGCGCCGACTCCTGTCAGAGCGATGAAAAGTGCGATTACAAATCCGATAAAGTAATGCATCGTCCCTCCTGCGTATCTGCTTGCTCGTCCTACCTCGCGGGTGCGGCCTCAATGTGAATGCCGCATTCAACCTTGCGTCCGGCCCAGCGTCCGGAACGCGGATCGTTGGGATCGAGGGGAAGCGTTGTACATGGCTCGCAGCCGATGGAGGAATAACCAAGCTCATAAAGAGGCAGCAGCGGAATCGAGAGTTCTTCGCAGGCATACCAGACATCGCGCGTCGTCCAGGCCGCCAGAGGAGCCAGTTTCAAGACCTGCTTGCCCGCGGGAAGCGTGAACAGAGCCGACTCTTCGAGCCCAGTCCGGCTCTTTGCCTGCTCGCGGCGTAAGCCGGTGATCCACACGCGATACCCTGCTACTGCTTTAAAAAGCGGCTCGACCTTGCGCAGCTTGCAGCACTGGTCGGGCGCGGACTGATAAAGAAGGCCATGTTCGGCTTCCTGCTCGGCAACTGATTTTTCCGGCACGAGGTTGACCAGGTTGAGCTGCCAATCTCTTGCGATGCGATCGCGATAGGCGTAAGTCTCGGCAAAGTGGTAGCCCGTATCGAGAAACAGAATTGGAATCTGCGGATCGAGCTCGACGGCGAGCTTGGCGAGAAGAACGTCCTCGGCCTGAAAGCTGCACGTGAGGCACACATCGCCCTCGCCAGTTATTTCGCGTGCGAGCGTGGCGCGTAATTCGTTTAGCTTGGCCATCACTTCGGTTTGGATCTCTGCTGTACTCACTGCCCGTTTCCTTTCAGTTTCCGTCCGCTGTTCTCTTCCGCTTACAGTGACTAGATGACCCAGTCCGCACTTCCCGACGATACGAGAATGCCGCTTCGCGCGAGAAGCTCATGCACTGCCGCGATCGCTTCAACCGCGTTGCTTGTCTTGAGTGCGATCTCTTCGCCTTCTGCCCGCGCTGTGAGAGTCTCGCCTCCGGTCAGGTTGACGACGAGCGCAATCATTCCGGATAGAACTTTGTGGCGGGAAATCAGATCCCCCAAGCCGGTGTGAGCTGAAAATGGTTCGCTGTCGATATCAATCCGCGCTGTGATGGCTCCGCGCACAAAGAGCGACCGTTCGATGCGATCAATGAGTTCAAGAGGCCCAGTCAGTTCGAGAACGCCGCCGCGATGCCCCCAACGCATCGCTCTCTCCTCGGCTGTCACGGGACCCGATGCCGATGCAACCGGGCCTGTGGCCGCTGTAATCATGCCGGCCGCGACGGTACTGTTGGTTTCAGCGTCGATCAGGATGAAGGCGCCGGTGGAGCGGTTCTCGCCGTAGAGGTCGAGCGCGATCGGCCGCAAGAGATCGATGCTGACGACGCCGATGCCATTCATGTCCAGTGTGTCAGCGGGTACGTGCTCCAGGGTCGCAATATCGGTGCGATGTTCGATGGCAGAAACAAATGCAGGCACCGTCTGGCTGGTGTGCTTCAGTAGATAGCGGCGATTGCGCTGGAGCGGCCGTGAATCCATCCAGACGAGCGCGGCTTTGAGGTGCTTGGCAACCGCCGCCGGGGCCTGCGAGGCAACGATCAGATCGCCGCGGCTGATGTCGAGTTCACGATCCAAAACAAGCGTGACGGAAAGCGGCGCGTTGGCTTCGGCGAGATCTCCATCGTAGGTGACAATGCGTGCAACTTCGGCGGTTCTTCCAGAGGGAAGCACCGTGATCTTGTCGCCCGGCGTGACGGTTCCAGAGGCAATCTGGCCGGCAAATCCGCGAAATGTGTGATCGGGGCGAAGAACACGCTGCACAGGAAAACGGAAAGGGGCCGTGCGCGTGTCAACGGAT
Organism: Occallatibacter sp.; assembly: GCA_049522255.1. GTDB lineage: Bacteria > Acidobacteriota > Terriglobia > Terriglobales > Acidobacteriaceae > Telmatobacter. The sequence continues at coordinate 9,824 of JBEKOA010000037.1, read as the reverse complement.
GAGGGCAGCGATTCCAGCAGCTCAAGCAGTGATGGGCCTTCGTACCACGGCATCGCATTTGAGCCGTGAACGATATTGTCTCCGGCCAATGCGCTGACGGGGACAAAGATCGCTTCGACTGGGTTGCCGGTATCTTTTGCAATCTGACCGAGGACGGCGGTGAAATCCGCTTCGATAGCACGGAAGGCCGCTTCGTCGTAGCCAATCAGGTCCATCTTGTTGACCGCGACAATGACGTGCTGAACGCGTAACAGCGACGCGATATACGCGTGGCGGCGCGACTGAATCAGTACGCCTTTGCTGGCGTCGATCAGCACCACGGCGGCATCGGCTGTCGATGCGCCCGTGGCCATGTTGCGCGTGTATTGCTCGTGGCCCGGCGTGTCCGCGATGATGAACTTGCGCCGCGCCGTCGCGAAGTAGCGATAAGCGACGTCGATGGTAATGCCCTGTTCGCGCTCGGCTCTCAGGCCATCGGTGAGCAATGCAAAATCGATCTGCCCCGGCGCTGTGGTTCCCTTGCCCTCGATGGAGCGCACCTGATCTTCGTAGACCGACTGCGTGTCGTAGAGCAGGCGGCCGATGAGCGTGGACTTCCCGTCGTCCACGCTGCCCGCTGTCGAGAAGCGCAGCAGATCCTTTTCGCGCTCTTCGGCCAGAAACTCGCCAACCGAAAATGGCAGTGCAGTGAGAGTGGCCATTTAGAAATAACCCTCCCGCTTCTTGATCTCCATTGAACCTTCCTGGTCGTGATCGATCACGCGATTGGCTCGCTCTGAGACGCGGAAGTTGACCAGCTCCGCGATGATGGCGGGAATCGTCTCCGCATCCGAGCGAATCGCTCCCGTGCAGGGACTGCATCCCAGCGAACGCAGCCGCGACTTGACCATCTGGGGCTGCTCGCACTTCCTCGCCACAAAGGCTTGTTCGATCGGGAGGAGCGAATCGCCGCGCACATACATCGGGCGCTCCTTGGCAAAGTAGAGATCTACCACTGGGATCTTCTCCTCGTGGATGTACTGCCAGACGTCCATCTCCGTCCAGTTTGAGAGCGGAAAGACGCGAATGCTTTCGCCGGGATGAACCCGTGCGTTGTAGAGATTCCACAGTTCAGGCCGCTGGTTCTTGGGGTCCCATTGCCCGGCCGAGTCGCGGAAGGAGTAAATCCGCTCCTTGGCGCGGGACTTCTCTTCATCGCGCCGTGCGCCGCCAAAGGCCGCGTCGAAGTTGTGGTGGCGCAGCGCATCGAGCAGAGCCTGCGTCTTCAAGAGGCCGCAGCAGCGTTTGGTGTCGAGGACGATTGGATTGGTCCCGGCCGCGATAGCACTCTCATTGCGCCAGACCAGCAGTTCCGCGCCAACCGAGCGGGCCATCTCATCGCGAAAGGTGAGCATCTCGGCGAATTTGAAGCCGGTGTCCACATGCAGCAGCGGAAAAGGAATGGGTGCGGGATAGAAGGCCTTCTGCGCCAACCGCAACATGACGGATGAATCTTTGCCGACGGAGTAGAGCATCACCGGCCGTTCGAACTCCGAAGCCACTTCGCGCAGGATGTGGATGCTCTCCGCCTCCAGCAGCCGAAGATGGCTCAGGCGCGGCGAAGCGATTGCGCTCTTGGGCGGCGAGACGGAAGGGATTTCACTTTCGATGACCGGCATGCATGACCTCGTTCAGTGCTGGGATTGCGCTGAAGGCCGATGCAGCGATCGCACACCGGCTGTTCAGCTCGGGTGCGTCTTCTGATGAGTTGCGAATAGAAATCAGAGACTAGTTCATACACCCGTCGTAGACCATCGACGGGCAACAACAGGAACGGATTGGGGAGCCGCTAACCATGTTCTCTCATAGTACCAACGAATTTGGACAAAAGCAATCCACATTGTTTCTTATTGAAGAAGATGTGACCAAAACTAACGTCGATTCAGAACAAAGTTGGAGCGCCGGGCGGGATTTGAACCCGCGAATGCAGGTTTTGCAGACCTGAGCGTTAGCCTCTTCGCCACCGGCGCAATGTGATTTCATGCAAGTGCATAACGCAGGTTTTCCTACCCTGCGTCGGCTACTTCTTTCCGTTGTCTTTGAAGTTCAGTGCAATGTAGTAGGTCGTGTACGAGTGGCTGGTGGTCACATTCGTCAGAAACTGCCCACCGCCGAAGTAGCCGACACCGCCGCCCAGGTTGAAGTGCTTGTTGAGTTCATACCAGGAGTAGCCATCGATCTCCGCGCCCAGATGGCGGCCGTGATCTGTTTTGTTGGTCACGATCGCGCCACCCGAGGTGTTGTAGATCGAGTCCAGCGCGTCAGCCGCCCAAAGGTCCAGCCCCTGCAAAGTGAAGGTGAGACGCCGGTGAGGCTCAACGGTGGTTCCCGCGCGCACCGATTCGATGTTCTGCCAGCCGAAGAGATCGGTAATGCCAAAGCGGTCGTGGGCTGTCGGGTAGATCGTGTCAAAGGTGGTGTGCGATGCGTTGTTGGCCGGATCGCTGTTGCCTGTGGCGTAGTCGTACTGCGTAAAGACGCGCGGCTTGGCAACTCCATTGAGGAACTGGTATGCCGCGCCTGCCTGCGCTGCCGAGGCTCGAATTGTCTGCGATCCCGCCTTGCCGGTTTCGAGGATCACCTCGCCCCCATAATCGAGCGCCGCGCGGGCTTGCGCCTTGAAGCGCACACCAAGAGCTTTCTCGTTTTCCTTGCCGGTGGTCTTGCTTTTGGCCGATTCCACGACCTCTGCCGGCTGCACGCGCCACAGGAAGAAGGGCTCGAGGTTCGAGTGCGGCACAAGAAAATCGTCGATGCGGCCGTAGGCCCCGTAGATGTTGTTGCCCTCCTGATGCGGGGTCACGCCATAGGCCTGCGGCACGATAGCCGAAGCGGCGAACAGCCCCACGTGCTCGCGCTGCGCGTTCAGATTCAGCACCGCCGCATCGTAGGAGCGAGCCTGGTTGCGCCACTCGGAGTTGGCGATGATGGTGTTGTTGTAGTTGATGAGCTGCCGGCCAACGCGCAGGCTGATCCAGTGACTTTCGGGCGCGCCGACCTCGGCGTAAGCCAGCTTCAGATCCCAGCGGACCGTGTTCGGCGGCCCGATCGGCGGGTTTTGGTAGCCCGATCGGGCGTCCTGCACCTGCGCTGTAACCCGCAGCCAACTGGACGCATGCAGATCCACCTGGAAGCGGAAGCGATTCAAAATGTACGAGTCATCGGCATTCGCTTTGAAGCTATTGTTGTCGTACGCCTCATACCGGAACCGCTCCTCGGTCGTCAGATCGATCCACTTGGGCAGCCTTTCGTCAAGGTAGCTCGCCGGGGCAAGGTCGTGAAAGTCGTAGGGCGCCGGGCTGGCGGTCGTACGCCAGGCCGGGCCGTTCAAAAAGCTCAACGGGTTCGAGGCCGGACCGGTGATGAATGCGCCACTGTACCCGGACGTCCCGTGTTGCGTGGTGATGTCGTCCTGCGCGGCCAGGGGCAGGACGGAAGCTATGGCAATCGAAAACAGCGCAGCCGGGGTGGCTAAGGGCAACCAGCGCAGAAAGCCGGACACAAATGCATGAAGAGTTTTTTGCACTTGGGATTCTCCTTTAAATGATGGGAGGGCACATGACTGCACTCCTGAAGGATTAGTTACGATCGATGCCTTGAAAGAGAAAAACTGTCGCGGGATCAGCGGCAACAACAACAGAAGGTGCCGCTCAAGTCAGGAGGGCAGGCGGGCAATGAAAGCAGCAATGTGCGCAGAGAAATCAAAGTCCAAAGCTCCTGAGAGCGTGCTTGCGACGTGAGTGTTCTGCTGAAGGGAAGCTGTCTATCAAGCGAACTGCCGATAGCAAGAGGTCGCGAACTCTAGCGCGGACAACAACAGACCGCGCACGCCGGGGAGGCGCAGCAACAGGTCCGAGTTTGGCTGGACGCAACCATCACGAATTGAAAGTAACATAGGACAGGTTGAAGCGCAAGAGGTTGCGCTCGCGCAACTTGACTTTCGCGCAGCCCGCACCTAGTATCCAGTTATGACTGGTTTGTCCTGTTGTCGCTGCTGGATGCTGCTTTTCGCGGCGCAGGCGACCTTGGTCTAAAAGTTCAGATCAAATTCCACGGTTCCCAAATGCCCGCGATCCAGCAATAGCTGTCGCGGGATTTCTGTCTGATTGCGATGAGGGCAAATGACTGAAGCAGTTCCAGAGAAAGAGACAAAGGCCCAGAAGGGCGAGCGTCTGAAGCGAGAAAAAAATCCGTGGCTGGCCTTCGATGAAGTGCGGGCCTTTGCCCGTGAAGGCCGCTCGAGCGTGCTGCCCGAGTGGGCTAACTTCTACTTCAAATGGTGGGGCGTCTATACGCAGGGTGATGGCGTTGGCGCAACCGGCGGCAAGGGTGGCGAGGGCCTGGCCTCCGATTACTTCATGATGCGCATTGGGATTCCCAACGGCATCGTCTCCGCTTCGCAGCTTCGCATCATCGGCGGGCTGGCGCGCAAGTATGCCCGCAATCTCGCCGATATCACCGTTCGTCAGGCCATTCAGCTCCACTGGCTCACCATTGAGTCCCTGCCTGAAATTGTGGAAGCGCTCGATGCCGCCGGGCTTTCTCCCAAAGGTGCCTGTGGCGATGTGACGCGCAACGTGACCGGCTGCCCGCTGGCCGGCGTGGCTGCCGACGAGCTGGTCGACGCCTCTCCGCTTGCCGATGAGATCACGCGGCTGCTTAAGGGAAACTCAGACTTCTATAACCTGCCTCGCAAGTTCAAAATCTCCGTCACCGGCTGCCCCTCATGGTGCTCGCATCCAGAGATCAACGACGTCGGTCTCACTGCAACTGAATACAACGGCCAGATCGGCTACTCGCTGCGCGTAGGCGGAGGCCTGTCAAAAGAGCCGTATCTTGCCGTTCGCCTTGATGCTTTCGTCCTTCCCGATCAGGCGGTGCATGTGGTGCGCGCCGTTGCCGAGATCTTCCGCGAGCAGCAGAGGCTGCGCGAAAACCGCAACGAAGCCCGCCTCAAGTATCTCTTCCTCAAAGAAGGATGGACTGCCGAGAGTTTTCTCGCCGAGTTGCAATCGCGGCTCGACTTCACGCTGCTGCCCGCCGTGCCCGAAAAGGTTCCCGACGACGTCTTCCGCGACCATACGGGCATTCATCCGCAACGCACGGGAGGGCTAAGTTATGTGGGCGCATCGGTGCTGCGTGGCCGCTTGACCGGCGAGCAACTGGAAGCCGCCGCTGAACTTTCAGAGCGATTCGGTAGCGGAGCGCTGCGCACCACCGTCTCGCAAAACTTGATCTTCATCGACATCCCCAACCAGAAGGCAATTGAACTCGCGCGAGAGCTGAATACGCTCGGCCTGCATGTGGATGGCTCGTCCTTCTGGCGCGGCGCCATCGCGTGCACAGGCACCGAATTCTGCAAACTCGCCATCACTGAGACCAAGGGCTTTACGCGCTGGGTGGTGGATGAACTCGAAGAACGCCTGCCCGAGTTTGACCAGCAACTCCGTCTGCACGTCACCGGCTGCCCCAATAGCTGCGGTCAGCACTGGATCGCCGACATCGGCATCGAGGGCAAAAAGATCAAGCATGAAGGCAAGCTGACCGACGCCTTTTACTTCTGCCTAGGCGGAGCGGTAGGCCAGCACGCCGCTATCGCGCGCCCGGTCGGCTACCGCTGCCCCGCACCGCTGGTTCCCGAATCGATCGAGCGGCTCTTGCGCCACTATCTCGCCGACCGGCAGCCTGACGAAAACCTGCGCGCGTGGTTTGGCCGCCACTCAAGCGACGAGCTGCGCGCCGATCTCGCGGGGGAGATTCTGGCTCCCGTCGAGCGCGATCTGCCCACCGCTCCCGTGCCGCATGGCGTGGCGGAATAAGGACCGCACAATGAGCCCGCTGCCAATTTTTCTCAAACTCGACGGTCGCCGCGGCCTGGTGGTTGGTGCGGGTTCTGTTGCATTGGAAAAAATCGCCAGCCTGCTCAAGACGGGATTGCAACTGTGTGCTGTCGCATCTGAGGCAACACTGGAAATTCGCGAACTCGCTAGTCAGGGCCGTCTCGAGTGGATTCAACGGCCCTTTGAAATCGCCGACCTCGATGGCAACTTCGTAGTCATCGCCGCGACCGATTCCGCCGAGATCAACGCACAGGTTTATAGCGAAGCCGTCGCACGCGGCATTCTAGTCAACAGCGTCGACGACCCTCCGCACTGCGACTTTTATTTCGGCTCGGTGGTCAGCCGCGGCGCGTTGCAAATCGCCATTTCAACGGCTGGTGAGAGTCCCGCTGTCGCGCAGCAGTTGCGCCGCGAGATTGATGAGCAACTGCCCGCAGACCTCGGCCCGTGGCTTGAGGATCTCGGCCACCTGCGCCGCGAAGTTCTCGCAACGCATCCCCGCGGCGAGGCGCGCAGGCTGCTCTTGCATCAGCTTGCGCGGCGTCAAGTGTGTGCCGCCGCGAGCTGTCCCTCACGCCGGATGGCATCGGCGCCGCTCGCGCAAAAAAGTACCGGCTCAAAGGGGAAGGTGTATCTCGTTGGAGCCGGTCCCGGAGACCCTGACCTGCTCACTGTCAAAGCGTTGCGCCTGATTCAGTCGGCGGACGTTGTCCTTCACGACGACCTGGTTCCGCAGGCGATCCTTGAGCTCGCGTCGCCAGCGACCGAGATTGTCAATGTAGGCAAGCGCTGCGGCGTGAAGAGCATCACGCAGGACGAGATCAACACGCTCATGGTCAAGCATGCCCGTGCGCAACGCATCGTGGTTCGCCTCAAGAGCGGCGATCCGCTCATCTTCAGCCGTGCCGCCGAAGAGTTGGCCGCGCTCACCGAGGCCGGCATTCCCTTTGAGATCGTCCCCGGCATCACTGCCGCATTCGCCGCGGCCGCCGCTCTCGGGTGCTCACTGACCAGCCGCAAGAGCGCGTCGAATGTGATCTTCTCCACCAACCATCATGCGACTTCGCAACAGGTAGGTCACACCTCGCATGCTCAGCAGCCCAGCATCGAGGACGCCACGCGCGTCGTTTACATGCCGGGCCGCGATCTGGGGATGCTGGCGCAACAGTGGCTTGACGAGGGACTTCCTGGCGACTTTCCCTGCGCACTTGTTTCGCGTGCAGCGCAGCCCGGCCAGGAGCTTCGATTGACCACACTCGGCGCCCTCGGCGATGCCGCATCGGTGCTGGCTCCCAGTCTGCTTATCGCCGGCTGGGCCGTCGCCGACTCCTCCTTGCGATTTGATCGCGCAGAGGAAGCCGTTCTGGTTTCAGACTAAGATTCCGGCGCCAGGGTGAGATACAAGCCGAAAGCAACAATCACCCATTCAATAGAAAGCGCTCGCGGATCTCGTAGCGAGAGCCTCCGGCCCCAAGAAAACTTTCATATAAGACAAACTCCGCAGCGACAAAGCTGGTGAACTTGGGCTGATGGCTCAGCCTGGCCTTTAGCTGATTCAGGCCCTGCCGTTGGCCTTTACTGCGCGCCAGCGTGATGTGAGGCCCGAGTCTCTGCGACGAACCCGCAATCTGCCGTCGCCGCGGTAACATGCTGCTGAAGCAGCACCAGCTCGGGCGAGACTTTGACGCCGGCAATGAAAACCCCGGCGCGATCGAAACAGCCCAAGTCCCCAAGCCTTACAGGAACAGCCGGCAGATGAAGCTTGCGTAACTGCGCATCGATGCATTCGTACTGTTCTTGGCTGGCATTGCCCAGAAAATGCAGCGTGATGTGCCAGGAGGGGGGCGCGGTCCAGCGTAGCCCGTCCCCGCCGGATCGAAGCCGCCCGCAGGTTGCCGAGAGTTCGCCGATCACCTTGGCCGCTAACGGTATCCCGACAAAGAGGCGCATGAAGAGATTATCCTAGGCGCGTGCCAGATTCCTCAACAGCAACTCAATGCAAAAAAGCGCCGGAGCCGTTTGATACCGGCTCCGGCGCTTTGGTCATTTCAGATTGCTCGCTTCAATCGAGCTCGTCTACGTAGTGCCCCACCAGAACAGGCTGACCGCTGAGATTCAAGAGCAGCCCGACCACGCGTACATTTTGGCCTACGGCCAGATCGCTCTGCGCAGTAAAGCCGTACCGCCATTGGCAGTCGGGCACGATATAGACCGTCACCGTCTGCGGCACCAGCACGCCGGCAAAGCCATTGATCTGCATCTGGAATGCGCCATTAACTCCGGCAGCCGAAACGGCGGCGCTGGTTGCCGTGACCGTGCCATTGAAGCCCCAATCCCGCAACACGACTCGTTTCACAGTCACATCGCTCGCACTGGCCGCGCCGCTCGCCGGACCGCCCACCGAGACGTGCTGCCCTGGCATCATCGAGCTGGAGTTGAAGAGTAATTCTGTCAGAGGATTATGCATCCAGCGGATGAAGAACTTCGGGTCGTTGCTCAAATCGACCGTGGCAATCTGACCCAGCGTCAGTCCAGTTGTTGTGGGCAGCAGGCCGCGCACATAAAGGTCGAAACCGATGGGAGGCGGCGCGGGCGCCAGCGTCGACGGCGAAGGAATAACATACGTCACTTGTCCGCCAGCGTAGAAGCCATCCTGAGAGAGGATCGCCACATCGTCGGCATCCAGCGTAGCATCGGCTCTGTCGAGCATGCCGGATAATTCGACAATGCTGCTTCCAGCAACGAGCGAGCTGATACTCTCGCCGTTCTCCCACTGCGTCGTGCCGCTAACATTAATCGTGAACTGGCGGCCGTGCGGTCCTTGGACAACAAAGGACTGACCCGTCGTGTTCACGCTGACCACGCTCGCGATGAAACTGTCGATATAGGCGCCGGCATCGCTCGGACCCACCACCTTGATATCGAAGGTCGGGGTAACCGTGCCGGTGATGTTGCCGCTCCCGTCCACCCCGATGGACTTGCGCAGGTCGAAGTCCACGCGCAGACCAACCGGCGCACTCGATGCGGCTACCACCAGCGGCGTGGCCAAAGTGGCCGTGTAGGTGCACGATGTTGTTGAGGTGCAGGATGAGTCATAGGCCGCCGCCTCGGTCTGGATGGCTGGCGGAGTCTGCGTCATGTCAAGATATCCGATGGTAGCCGCGCCCAGGGTGATCTGAATCTGGGTGTAGGTGCCTGCCTGAATGTCGTTCATGTCCAAAAGGGTTTGAAGTCCGTTGAACCGGGCGAAATCCACTGAGGGTGTGCCGCTGATCAAGGGTACACATGCTGAAAGTCCAGTCGAGGAGTCGGTGGTGACTCCGCAGAGATTCTCGATCGGCACCGTAAACGAGACGACGCTTGCCATGGGCGCATCGGTACCCACCACAAACGTCGACCCAATCTCGGGCGACGTGGTTAAGTGATTTGTTGCGACAGTTCCACTGCCGCAACCTGCGATCAGCAGCGCAACGGCAGCTAGCGAAAACAGTGCGATGGGCAAACACTTGCCATGCGTGTTGGTGTCCATATCAGATGCCTCTCATTCTGCGAGTTCGTTTTTTGGGGGATTCCTAGCCGGAGTTCAAACTTGGCGCCCTGAAACACAACCCGGCTCAACGGCCGAGCCGCAGTTTCTGTCTCTTCCCGCCCTGCACTGAGAGAACCCGGCCTTTCGGTGCTAGTTGCGGATCTTCTGAAATTTATTTTTCTGACGCGAATCTTTGAGGAGGGTTGGTTCGTCAAACTGCAATCGCTTTTTACTGCTTATAGCCAGCTCTCAGCCGGCCTCCCATCCCCCTCAGATTCCAATCGCAACTACTCCACCTCGCATAATATAGTGACAAACTTAGTGCCATTGCAGTAAGCTGTAAGGCATGTCAGGATCCAGTGCTCCGCGTCGTGACTTTGCAGCCATGCAAGAACGCCGCCGCCGCGCCGCGCGGC
>JBEKOA010000036.1:0-33514 GCA_049522255.1 Occallatibacter sp. | reverse complement strand
GTGCGGCGGGCGAGAACGCGCCGTGTGGAGGATGAATCGATGGGCGATATATTGCAGCCGTGGCACCTGATCGTATTGGCTATCGTGGCTTTCCTGCTCTTCGGCGCCAAGCGGCTGCCGGAGCTGGGCAAGGGATTGGGCGAAGGCTTGAAGGGCTTCAAGGAGGGTCTCAAGGGTATGAGCGATGCTCCGCCGCCCGCGCCGCCGGCACCCGCCGTTCAGCAGCAGAATACGGCTCCAGCGCCGCCGGCAGAATCGAATCCAGTCGACCCGCAAATCCGGCGCCTGTAGTGCGCGGGAGTTGAGGCGGCTGGGCGGGATCTACCGCGGCCCGACGCCTGTGGCTCATATTGCGTGAGTCGATTGCATCGAATGGAAAGGCCTGTGCATTGCGCACAGGCCTTTGGTGTCTATCCCGGCAAGCTCGCCGTCTGCCGGTTAGTGGGAATCCTGCGCCGAGGGGTAATAGCCATGCTTGGCGGTAACCTCGAAGCCGGGGCGCTCCAGGCGCACCTCGACCTTGCGGAACTTGCCGTCGATGGACGGCTGATGACTGTAATAACCCAGCGTGTACTGGTTGCGCGCCTCCTCGGCGATCTTCGCGTAGCTCTTTTCGATGCCGTTGACGCCGTTCTCGAAGTCGGGCGCGCCGCCGGTGGCCAGGATGTACTTGGCCAGCAGGTTGTCGTACATGGTAAAGGGCAGGTGAATGCGGCTGATGTAGCCCTCGCCCCAGCGGGCCGAGTCGCCAACCAGCGTGCCATAGACGGCGATCTTGTTGGTGTCGAGGTAGCGCAGCACCTCCTTGAAGGTCGCCTTGCTGCCGTACTCCTTGCCGTCGGAGATCACGAAGATGATGCGGCGGCGGCCCTGGGGGCGCGTTGACAATTCCTTGGCCGCGGCCAGGATCGCATCGTTGAGGGTGTGAAGCTCCTTGGGGATGGTTTGCCAGGTCCCGCTGCCGCCGGCCGAGCGCCCCGGTTGCAGATTGGGATCGACACAGCCGCCGTTCTGGGTGATGCTGCAGCCCGCAAAAGGACCGCTGTTGATAGGCACCATGATCTCGCTGCCGGTCTCTTTGGCCAGGGCCAGCACGGCGGGCAGCCTTGCGCTTTGCGCACCGGTAAATCCGGTCCGTTCCTGGGTCATGTGGCCGTATGTAAAGACCGCCGCTTCGTCATAGCTTGTAAGCGCGCCCTGGATCGCGCCGAGAGAGTTATTCACCTTGGCCATCACGTCGGAGGTCAGGCTCTGGTCGATCACAAAGGCGATCGAAAGCGGGAAGGAATCCGTGGTGAAGAAGGCGATCGGATAGCGGGTGTCGTTTTCGAAGACCTTGAAGTCGCGGTAAGTAAGCCCTGCGACCAGCTTGCCCTTCGGGTCCTTTACTGTGACCGGGACGTCGACGAAGGTGGTGTGCCGGATGAATGTGGTGATTGCCGAAGCGCCCTCGCCGGCGGCGGGCATCTCTGGCGGCGCGGTCTGGATCAGGTCTTTGCCCTGACTGCTGGGTTCCTGGCTGGAGGGTGCGGGCTGCTGGGCCGAAGGATTGGAGGACGAATTGGGCCCGGAGGGAGTCTCGCCTGCGCCCTTGCCGGGAACGATCGGTCCTGTAACGTCTGACGACAGCGGCTTGGGGGCCTGGGGCGTCGGGGCGTCAGGGACGGCCTGCTGCTGGGCGGATTGCTGTTGCTGGGCCAGCGCAGCCGGACTCAAAAACGGGCTCGAACTCAGGAGTGCGGCCAGCGCGATTGCCGTAAATCCTAGCTTCACAGGTACTCTCCAGTGGTCCGTAATCAGCGAGCGGTGGTCAGTCCTCAGGAGCAGTGCCGGATTCTGCTCACTGATCTCTGTTCAGTGCTCCAATCGTCAGAGTATCAGACGCGCCGAAGCCGCGCAGGTTACGCCAGACAGGACGCATTTCGGATATGCTTTCTTCGGAGTGCCAATTTCGTCTAAAAGACCATATGAGAATGCGATGGGGAGTTACCGCTCTGCTGCTTGGCCTGCCGGCGCTGGTTCCGGCGGGATGGGCCCAGCTTGCCCCCTCACCCGACGCGCCTCCCGTCTCGACCGCGCCCGATACGGCGGCCGATGACGTGCCGGTGGCCACGCTCAAGATGAATGTCAACCTGGTGGATGTTTTATTCACCGTCAAAGACAAGTCTGGCGAGCTGGTTCCCCACCTGACCAAGGACGACTGCACGATTTCAGAGGACAAGACGCCGCAGACGCTCAAGAGTTTTGTCGCCGAGACTCATCTGCCGCTGACCCTCGGGATTCTGCTGGACACCTCGGGCAGCCAGCAGCGCGTGCTGCCCCTGGAGCAGGATGCGGGCAGCCAGTTCCTGGAGCGCGTGCTCAAGCCAAAGGACGAAGCCTTTCTGCTCTCGTTCGACGTGAATGTGGACCTGTTGCAGGATTACACCAATAACCCACGCCTGCTGGCGCGGGCCATGAGCAGGGCCGAGATCAACACCGCCGGGGGTAATGGGGCGGCGGGCATTCCCGGCGCCGGCGGTGGCACCATTCCGACCATCGGAGCGCCCAAGGGAACCGTGCTCTACGATGCCGTCTTCATGGCAGCCAACCAGAAGATGAGCCAGGAGTCGGGCCGCAAGGCGATGATCCTGCTCACCGACGGCGAGGACGAGGGCAGCAGCACCAAGATCACCGAGGCGATTGCCGCGGCGCAGAAGTCGAACGTGATCATCTACACAATTCTGATCGCCGACCGGGGCTTCTACGGTGGCTTTGGCATGGGCTATACCGGCTACTCGGCGATGAAGAAGATGACCGAGGAGACCGGTGGGCGGCTCATCGACGTAGGCAACAACGGCAAGAAGCTTGAGGCCGCCTTCCAGCAAATTGAGGACGAGCTTCGCACCCAGTACGTGGCCAGCTACACGCCCAGCAACACCAAGCTGGACGGCAGTTTCCGCAGGCTCTCGGTCGAGTGCCGCGGCGATGGCATGAAGGTGCAGGTCCGCAAGGGCTACTTCGCATTACCGCCGCAGGAGTAGGGGCAGGGGTTAGGGGTCCGGAAGCGCCAATCGCAGAAATAGTGTTTCGACCGCGTTTTGCACATTTGAACGGGAATACGTACCAAGAATGCAAACCGTCTCAAAAGGGCGGAATGAACTTTGCCGCAACCTCAATCGCTCCTCATCCGATCGCGTTGGAATCGGGGTCAGCCGAAAGCGCCCGGACGCCAAGCGTCCCCACATCTTATTGAGAGCAAAGAAGCTGCTGTTGAGAGGCTGAAACCATACGCAGAGTCTTCTGCGTGTGTCCCTGGGCTGTGCAAAAAGCCCTTGAAACTGCCCTAAGTGTCTTATTTCAGCACAACAAATTACCTTGGTATTGCCTCAAGGTAATCTGGCGCTCAAGAGATTTCTTTATTAGTATCGGCACAAGTCGAAAATACTTTAGCCCTTGCAGAAAGATTTTTTTGAAGGGGTTAGAGAGATTACCGAGGAGCCTGCCATGTTCACCAACTGCGCCGCCAGCGAAGATTTTGAGATCAGCCCCCGGTTTCGCCGCACCCTCGAGGAACGGATTGTGCGCCTGGAGAAGGATGCCGAGTTCGACGAGTCGCAGGTCGCCTTGCTGGAGGACGGCGATCACATTCGCAGGCATATGCGGCTGGTCGCCATGCAGCGGGCCGAGGCTCTGCGCATGAGGCTCTTCCTGGACCGGGCCAAGACCCGCCTGCCCCGCCCGCTGATTGCGTTGTAAGAAGCATTAATTGGGAGTCAGAGATCAGGGACCAGAGAGACTCTCTGGTCCCATTTTCATCTTCCGGCTCTCCAGAGAAACGGCATTTCAGGGATGCCCGCTATGGAACTGGATTACTTCGTTGTCGATGTCTTTACCGATCAAGTGCTCGCGGGCAACCCGCTGGCCGTGGTCTTCGATACCCGCGGCCTGACGACCGAGCGAATGCAGGCGATCGCCCGCGAATTCAATCTCTCTGAGACAACCTTTGTGGAACGCAGGGCGCGCGCGGTGGAGCAGGCTGAGGGCGTGCGGGTGCGCATCTTCACCACGCAAGAGGAACTGCCCTTCGCCGGCCATCCCACGCTGGGCACCGCCAGCGTGCTCAAGCTCCAGGCGCCGGAGACTGTGCAAGGCGACACGATAACGCTCGCGCTCAAGGTCGGAGCAGTACCGGTGCGGTTTGACGGAACTGCCGGAAATTCTGGAGCCCTCTTCGGCGAGATGACGCAGCGCGACCCGGAGTTTGGCGAGGAGTTGGAAGCCAAAGAGGTCGCAAGGTTGATCGGACTTTCGATCGATGATCTTGACGCTGCTTTGACGCCGCAGATCGTCTCCACCGGTACGGCATTCGCGATTGTGGTCTTGCGCTCGGTCGAAGCTCTGGCCCGGCTCAGGGTCAACCAACTGGAGGCCTCTCAGTGGCTGCGCGAGCGCGGCGCGCGCTGGTTTTATGTGTTGTCGCCGGCTGACGAGCAGCCAGGCAGCCAAGGGCCTCGGTATCGCTCCCGGATGCAGTTCAATGGCGGCGAAGATCCGGCCACAGGGTCGGCGGCAGGCTGCGCTATCAGTTACCTGGTCCAGCGCGGGGCCGTGTCCGCAGGCGAGAGAATTCACGTGCGCCAGGGGGTCGAAATCGGCCGAACGAGCGACTTGTTTCTTTCTGCCCGGCTCGAATCGGCGAGGGTCAAGGATGTGCGGGTTGCGGGCAGCACCGTTCTTGGGTCAAAAGGTCGGCTTTTCCTGCCATAATGCACACTCTTTCAACAGGAATTCATCGATGCAAGTTGAAGCATATGTTGCATGTAGCTAATTTTCATCTGTTTCATTCGGATTTTCAGACCGAGATTCGTGTCATTTTCGCCCCTTTTCAACGGTCTCGTTTCCCCGTAGGCTTGGCTTTCATTGATGGAATTTAACCGGCGCCTTAGCCGGTCTTGACCCAAGTATCAAAAGCGATCTGACCTTCAGCAAAAGCCAATCTTCCTGCGTATCTGAGACTGGATGCCGCTTTGCGTGAACTTCGCCGCCGTTCGGTTGCGACTCACGCTCAGTGACCCGCTGTGCAAGATCAACCGGGAAGCGGCAGCCAAGTGTGCGGCTGCGAGCCTTGGAGATTCATCACGTCTGCCCGCCAACAGAGCGGGGAGGGCGAAGCATTGCGATTTTGGCGGCAAAGAAACCTGCATCAAGGAGCGAGTTCCGAGATCATGCGACCCAAGAAAGTTATTCTCTGCGTAGACGACAACGAACAAGAGCTTTCCGTACTCAAGTTCATGCTGGCCACCAATGGATACCGTGTAGTCTCCGCCACCAACGGCCAGGAGGCCATCGGCATCTTTTCCGATACCCAAGTCGACCTGGTGCTGGTCGACCACGCCATGCCCCAGATGAACGGCAGCCAGCTTGTTGAGCGGCTGAAGCAGATCGCGGCTCACGTGCCGATGATCCTGCTGGGGGATCCGCAGAGGATGGGAGGCGAGATGCACGCCGCCGATGCCCTGCTGGCCAAGAAGAACTGCTCCTCCCAGGAGTTGCTGGAGCGCATCAAAGTCATGAGCGCCCGCAAGCGCGGCCCCCGCAAGGGTTCGCAGCGGCTGGCCCCGATTGTGGAGTTGGCGGTGGCGTCCTAAGGAACAGGGATCGGGACTGCCGTTCCAGGCCAGATTGACCCGATTGCAAGAGCTGGCCTTTGGAGACTACCGGCTTGGGTGTCCAGCGTGCGAATTCTTCCGACTGCACCGGCTCGCGTTCCCCATTATCCCTGTTCCCTGCTCTCACGCTCTTTGCTCCGGCCACTTGACGACTCCGCTGGGGGGTGGGATACTCCCCAACTGTACCCAGTCTGGAGGTTCTTACTTCCTCCCGGCTGGGGGATCGGCCTTTTATGGACCTGATTTTGGTTCGTCTTCTTTTTGTGGCCCTACTTGCCGGGGTCTGTTTCTTCCTTCATCCGTTCGGCATAGCGGGATGGATGAGTGCAGCTGCGGGCGCCCTGTCGGCGTGCGCGGTGATTGTTTTTGAATTCCGGGTGCGGGCTCTCAACCTGCGCCGGCTGGTCGGCGCGGTGGTAGGCAGTGTGCTTGGCATTCTTGGCGCGGCGCTGTTCTGCCTAGTCTTGCGCGGCGCGCTCCAACCCGGAGCCACCTCGGCCGTGTTGCAGATTTTCGTCCTGCTGCTGATGACCTATGTGGGGCTGCTGGTGGGAGCCAGCAAGGGCGACCTGCTGAACCCGGCGGCGCTGGGCACCGTCTTTGCCGCAGACCGGCCAACGCGCCGCACCGCCAAGGTGCTCGATACCAGCGTGATCATCGACGGGCGCATCGCCGACATTGCCGAGGCCGGCTTTATCGACGGCATGATGGTCGTGCCGGAGTTTGTGCTGCGCGAGTTGCAGACGGTGGCCGACTCCACCGACAGCTCCAAGCGGCAGCGCGGCCGCCGCGGCCTGGACATGCTGCAGCGCATGCAATCGAACACCAACATCCAGGTGCAGATCGTCCCCGATGACTTCCCCTCGATTCGAGAGGTTGACCTCAAGCTGCTCGAACTGGCCAAGAAGTGGGAGGCCAAGGTGGTCACCAACGACTTCAACCTGAATAAGGTGGCCCATCTGCACCACGTCGAGGTGTTGAACATCAACGACCTGGCCAATGCCCTCAAACCGGTGGTGCTGCCTGGCGAGAAGATGACCGTGCTCATCTTGAAAGAGGGCAAGGAGTTCAACCAGGGCGTCGGCTATCTCGACGATGGCACCATGGTGGTGGTCGATCACGCCCGCAAGCTGATTGGCAGGGCCGTCGAGATTACCGTAACCAGCGTGTTGCAAACCGCCAGCGGCAAGATGATCTTTGGCAAGCTCGAAGAGAACGGCAAAGGCGGCGACCCGGCAAGGCCCGGGCCGGTCGAGATCTTGCGCTGAAAGTTGCATCCCTTGCCGTAAGGACAGGAGACCGACCGGGAGGACTGTCTTAAACGGCCCGCTCTATCTGAGCTCGACGAGATTCAGCGCATTGATCGGAAAGGGTTTCTAAGTTGAATCGCAACCCGCGGAACGTTGATGCACGGTTCTTCCTCATTTATGTTGTCTGCAGTTTGGCCCTTATTTTCTATCTACCTTCCTTGGTCCCGCTTAGTCCCAATACATCGGACTCATATACCTTTGGCTATAACAATCGCGCCGGAATCGCACTCTTGTTCTTGCTGCTGACGATAGGAGCAGTATGGACCAAAGGTATGAATCTTGAACTTCGCACCGCGGGAGTCTCCCGGCCTGTTGGGCGAAAAGTGTTCATCGTGTCCCTGATGGGAGTTTTGTCAGGCTGTCTCGCGATGGACCTGCTTGTCGGTCGGTTCGGTGGATTTGGGGAGTCATCCTATGGGATCGATAGAGTATGGCTGCTGTCACAGGGCAGGATGCCCTACCTGGACTTCGAGTGGGCGTATGGAGCGTCTCTGCTGTACGGCCCGCTCATGTTGCGAAATCTGCTCCACATCAATCTTTTCCAGGGCTATTATCTCGTTTGGATCATCAGTTGTCTGTTGGGAACCTGGCTTCTCTACCAAGTCATCAACATGGTCGATTATCCCAGCGACGCCAAGCAGGCCATCTTCCTCCTCTTGTATGGCACGGGCTTTCCATTCATTCTCTATATGGGCGCGCAGTACACATTTCTCAGGTATGTCCTTCCGCTTTTCTTCATATTGGTGGTTCAAAAACTTCTCCGCGGCGGTGGCGCCAAATCGCGGGCAAAAGCCATCCTGCTCTCAGTAGCATTCACCTTGATCCTGCTCTTGATTTCTCCCGAGACTTCGATCGCTTTCGCTTTTGCCTGCATCTGTGTCTTTGTGCTTTTTGCTCTAGACCGGAGGGGCAGATCCATCGCGATCTTTGCCGGGTTGGCGCTCGCACTCGCAGTTGTCTTTTGGATCGCGATGAAGCTTCACGCGCTGGATTCCGTCAAGGCATTTGGAGGGGGGGCGGACAGCATTCCCATTTTTATCGCTCCCCATATTCTTGTTTTCTTTTGGGCTCTCTTCGTTTGTGCCTGCTATGTGTACCGATGCTTTTCTCAGCGGCGATTCGACGACAACACTATCGGCCTGATCGCTTTTTCGATACCGATGATTGCCGCTGCGCTGGGGAAATGCGATCCTGGGCACGTCGTGTGGAACGGACTTGGGTTCTTCATGGCCAGCATGTTTTATCTCTCCAACCACAAGACAGCGTGGAGATGGTATAAAGCGGCTTTTGTGATCGTCCTGATTCTCTATCCTGCCGTGTCCATGACCTTGTTTTATAATCAGTTCTTCCAAAAAGCCCGCCTCGATTCTCTGCGAGAGAGCAGCAATCACTCGCAAGGCGAGATTGATCTCTCCAGCCTTTACCCCTCCTGGCATGGAACATTTCTCGCCCCTTTTGGATATCAGCCTAACGGACTCGGAAGTTATCTATCCAACCAGGTAGATTATGGGCGTTTCGATGGATTTGAGAATGCATATACGGTTGAAGCAATCGATACAAAACTCGCCGAGATCAAGAACCATCCGGAAAAGGCTCTGCTGCTGCCCAATGATTTTGAGAGTTCCTGCCAGACCAATCTCGCGGTAAGAAGGCTGGCGATCGGCATTTTTTTCGGCACGCCGTATTTCGGGAGAGCGGTTCATCCGCAGAATCTTCGCAAGCCGGTCTGCGACTATATTCTTTCAAATTACAAATTAGAACAGCAGCCGGAGCAGCAGAATTTCGACTACGGGCTTTGGATCGTTAAATCTGTCAAATCTTCCCTATGAATGCACGATCGAGCGCCGCGCATTCTGGCAACTCTGCCGCGGAGTTATCTCCCGCAACAATGACCCACGCGCTCTGACGCCGTCATGGGCCGGTGAACAAGAGGCGTCCGTTATACCCGATCAAGCAAGTGATCCAGCCGCCTTTTTACCTCCGGCCACTCCGCCGCGACAATGGAAAAGCGCGCTGAGTCGCGGACGGTGAAGTCGGCGGCCATGCGGTGAGCGCGAAGGATTCCTTCAAACCGTCCGCCAATCCGTTCGATCGCGGTACTCGACCGCTGATTGCGCACGTCGGTGTGCAGGCAGACGCGGAGCACTTGCAAGGTCTCAAAGGCATAAGTCAGCATCAACAGTTTGGCCTCGGTGTTGGCCGCGGTGCGGATGGCGGAGCGGTTCAGCCATGTGTACCCGATCTCACAAACGTCCGGCTCGGTGCGCCCGTGGCGCTCATGATCTTGCGGCCATGCCCATCGTTCGAGATCGAAGAAGCGCGTGGACCCCACGACGACTCCGTCGCTGCGGCGAACAGTGGCAAAGGGCACGGCTGTGCCAGCATCCCGCCACGCCAGGGCGGTCTCAATATAGGCTTTGGCCTGATCACTGCCCTGAGGCACCGCGCTCCACTGGTAAAGCGAGGGGTCCGCTGCCGCGGCAGTCACCAGGCCGTCAAGATGGCCGGCGCCGAGCGGCTCAAGACGTACATGCGTGCCTTCAAGTGTTAAGGTCTTCAACTCCATGTCTCCAAGTATTCCATGGGGCTTCGCCGGCAAGCCACAGAAACTCTGGGGTGGCTTTTGTCTCTCAATCACGTTGTCTTCAGGTCTTACCTCATTGGGTTTGGAAGCAATTGAAGGAGAATGCCGTGGCAAACGAAGGTATTTTGCCGGCAGCCAAAAAGTTGATGGGACTTTTGGACAAAATCGCTCTATATTGAAGTGGAGGTCTTTAGGAGGCTTCCCCAAAATGCACAATCTGGAGTCCCATGGGAGACATTTGTCTGCCGTTCTGGCAGCCCTCGCTCTGACAGGCATTGCCTTTGGTCAAAGCTCGGCATCGGCGCAAGCGACGCCAAAGCCTCGGACAGCCGGTCCCGTCACCATGACCGAGTGCGAAGGAACCAATAACTGTGCGACCTGGACCTTCCTCGGCAAGCAAGGCAACGGCCAGTGGCCATCCGGCGAACTTGCCAGCCTGACCGTGGAGAACTTCGACGCAGATACAGTGGTGATCCATCGCGCTGACTCGAGCGGTCCCTCGGCGGGCTTGACTGCGGTTTACAACGGAACCCGCCACGGAAATCGCATTGGAGGCGAATACACATCCTCATGGCCGGGCCACTGGACCAATCAAGAGGGCAACTGGTATGCGACGATCGGCAAGGCTGCAGAGAGCATTCCCATGGTCATGCATATTTGCATCCGTTGCGATACCGGGATGGGAGGTACGGCTACGTGGGACAAGGACCACTACCTCATTCTGCCTGACGTTCCCGGACAAAGAACTGTATTGACGGTTGAGAGCTTTACCCCCCAATCGGTCATTCTACACCGGACCAACTCCGGCCGTTATCCGGGCACTGCCATTCTGACGGGCCAGATTTCACCCTCGGGTAACAGTATCATCAACGGAATCCAAACCTCTCCGGATGGTTCCACTCATCCATTCCAGGCAGCCTGGGGATCGGCGATCAACACCGTGTGGGGCACCCGAGGGCCAGACCCCGTCGTGGTGGCTCGGCCGGTTTTCTGTTACGGATGGTTCTTTGTCGTCTGTGAATAGCAGAGAAGCCGGCCCGCATCGCGGGGATGTCTGCCAGACAGGAGCGTCCGCCAGACCCGCAGAGTCAGAATCAAGATTTCAAAGTTTTCGGATCGTTCACGGGAGGGTTCATCGTGCGCTTACTTCCCTTAATCGGGCAATCGGCTTTAGCCGCTCTGGCAGCCCTCGCTTTAGCGACGATCACGTTGGGGCAAAACCCAGCATCGGCGCCGGCGACACCAAAGCCCAAGACAGCCGTTCCGGTCACCATGACTGAATGCGAAGGGACCAATAACTGTGCGACCTGGACCTTCCTCGGAGCGCAGGGCACGGGCCAGTGGCCAACCGGCGAGGTTGCAAATCTGAGCGTTGAGCGTTATGACAGCGGCTCCGTGGTAATCCGCCGCGCAGACTCGACTGGCTCCGCGGCCGGATTGACGGCAGTCTATACGGGAACTCGCCACGGGGATCGCGTAGGCGGCGAGTTCACCTCCACATGGCCAGGGCACTGGGACGACAAATCCGGCAACTGGTATGGAACGGTTGAAAGAAACCCGATAGGCCCTCCGAGCGTGATGCATGTGTGTCTTGCCAACTGTGGCATTGCAACTTTGGATAAAGGACCGCCCTTCGATAAGCCGCATTATGGCAGCGTAGCGGCTGGCTCCATCACGGTCGTTGAGAGCTGGACACGCGAATCGGTTGTCCTGAACCGCACCGACTACAACGTTCCGGGAGCTGCCGTCTTAACAGGCAAGCTCTCAAGCGACGGAAATAGCATCGTTGATGGCAGGATTACCTGGACCTATCATCCCTGCTGCGGCACTTCCTCCGGCCCGTTCCTCGCGGCATGGGGCCCTGCGATCAACACCGTGCCGGGCAGCAACGCAGAACGGGACCGCGGGAAGCCGCCACCGCCGCCGGAGGTGGTAGTGCAGCCAGCCGTTGTCTGTATTCCGTGGTTTTTCACGGTCGTTTGCGGTTTGTAAGCGGGCAGCGCCCACAGGAAGGCCCGCAGCGTGATCCGCCGACCTGAATCCAGGAGGATGCAGACTTCCCCGATCTGCTTTGGAGGGTCCCACACGATTCAATTTCGACTAACAGCACAGCCTGTATCGACCGCTCTGGCAATCGTCGCCCTGGCGATCATCGGCTATAGCCGAAGCTCTTCCCTGGCGGAGAATGGCACGCAGGCACCCGCGAAAGGAGATGCAGCCGCCCCAGAGTCACCATGACCGAGTGCCAGGGAACCGATAATTGTGCGACGTGGACCCTCCTTGGCACTCAGGGCAACGGCCAGTGGCCATCCGGCGAAATCGCAAATCTGAGCGTTGAGAAATTCGACTCGAACTTCGTCGTGATCCGCCGCGCGGACTCGACCGGCGCCTCAGCCGGCTTGACGGCAATCTACACCGGCACTCGCCATGGGAACCGCCTCCGTGGGGAGTACAAGTCCAACTGGCCTGGCCATTGGGCCAATCAAGAGGGGAACTGGTACGCGACGATCGAATCGACCCCGCAAAACCCTCCCCCAGTCATCCGCGTCTGCGATCCGATCCGGTGCGGCACATTGACCTGGGACAACGGAGTTTACGATGCAGTGTGGACCGACATCCCGGGCGTTTCCACAATCGCGGTGGTGAGTTTCCGTTCGGATTCGGTCGAGATGAGGATGACCGACCACACGGATGGAAAGACCTATGAGATCAAGGGACGGATCGCGAGTGATGGAAACAGCATTATCGACGGTGAGGTCTAGGGCACGAACAATAACTACTTCAACCATATTTCGGCATACTGGGGGCCGGCGCTTCGAGATCATCCTCCGTCGACTGCCCAGCTGAATCATCCGCAGCCGGTGGTCGTCCCGGTTGTTCCAGCAGTCTGCTTTCCGTGGTTCTTCGGGATTGTCTGCGAGTAGCCTTGGAAGGCGAGTGTAAGCAGCAACTCAGCAGATGCGCCGCGCACCTCTTTGAAGCAGGATCGGAACCAATTCCTCAGTACTTCGGCACCTTGGGGTCGATCTCCTCGCTCCATGCGTGAATGCCGCCGGCCAGGTTGACCACGCGCGGATAGCCTTGCTGCTTGAGAAACTCCGCAATACGCTGGCTGCGGACGCCTGCGTGACAATGGACGATCACTTCACGCTCGCGGTCGATCTCGGCCAGCCGCTGCGGAACCTCATTCTGCGGGATCAGCTTTCCGCCAATCTGGGCGAGTTTGTACTCCCATCGTTCGCGCACGTCGAGAATATAAACCTCCTCGCCGGCGTCGATGCGGCGCTTCAATTCTTTCACGGTGATCTGGGGAATGCCGTTGATCAAGACTCTCTCCTCCAGGTTTCTCTCGGTCTATTCCATCGCCGCCAGCACGGCGTCGGCAAACTGGCTTGTTCCGGCCGTGCCGCCCACGTCGCGCGTGAGTGTCTTGCGCCCGGCATAGACCGTCTCCAGCGCCCTCTGCACCTTGTCGGCCGCGGCGGATTCATCAAGGTGCCGCAGCATCAATATTGCCGATTGCAGCAGCGCCGTGGGGTTGGCCACATCCTTGCCGGCAATGTCCGGAGCCGAGCCATGCACCGCCTCAAAGATGGCGCAATCGAGACCAAGATTGGCGCCGGGGACCAGTCCGAGCCCGCCGACCAGACCCGCACAGAGGTCGCTGACAATGTCGCCGTAGAGATTTTCGAGCAGCAACGTGTCGTACTGCCAGGGATTCATCACCAGTTGCATGCAGGTGTTGTCGATCAGGTGCTCGGCGTAGGCCACGTCGGGAAAACCCTCGGCCACTTTGCGCGCGCAGCGCAGGAATAATCCGTCCGAAAGCTTCATAATGTTGGCCTTGTGGATCGAGTGAATCTTCTTGCGGCCGTGCTTGCGCGCGTACTCGAAGGCGAATTTGGCGATGCGCGTCGAGCCTTTCTCGGTAATCACCTTGATGCTCTCGACCACGCCCGGCACTACCTCGTGCTCCAGTCCCACGTATTCGCCTTCGGTATTTTCGCGCACGATGATCAGGTCCACGCCGGGCCATTTTGTTTCGAGGCCAGGCAAATTGCGGACCGGGCGAAAATTGGCGAAGAGGTCGAAGCGCTTTCTCAAGGTCACGTTGATGCTCTTGAAGCCGCCGCCGATGGGCGTGGTGACCGGACCCTTCAGAATGACGCCATTGCGCTCGATGGATTGATAGAGCGCGGTCGGGATGTATTCGCCAAAGATCTCGAAGGCCTCGGCGCCGGCAGCGAAGCGCTCCCACTCAAACTGCACGCCGGTCGCTTCAAGTATGCGGACCACGGCTTGCGTCACCTCCGGGCCAATGCCGTCGCCCGGAATCAAGGTTACCTTGTGCGTTTTCGTCTCGGGCATTGGTCGTCTCCGTTCAGCTTCTAGCTGCTAGCCTGTAGCTTCTAGCTAAGACTCCGACTTGAAGTGCAGATCAACGGCGAATGGCGGCGCGCCGAGTTCGCCCGTACGACGATCGAGCTGGAAGCTACAGGCTAGCAGCTATTTCTTTGCCTTGCCGCGTCCGCCCAGCAGCCCTTCCAGTTCTTCCTTGAACTCGCGCACATCCTTGAAGTCCCGGTAGACCGAGGCGAAGCGGATATAGGCCACCGTATCAAGCCCTTTGAGCTGATTCATGATCTGCTCGCCGATCTCGGATGTGGTTCGCTCACGCTCGGGTGCGTCCACCAGAAAAGCCTCCGCAGCGTCGACGATCGCTTCGAGGTTCTTTAGTGGCACAGGCCGCTTTTCGCAGGCGCGCAGCAGTCCGCTCAGCACCTTTTGCCGGTCAAAGCGCTCGCGCCGGCCGTCCTTCTTGACGACCATGTAGGGGATTTCGTCGATTCGCTCATAGGTGGTGAAGCGGCGATTGCACCGCTCGCACTCCCGCCGCCGCCGGATCGAGTCGGCCTCTTTGCTCTCGCGCGAGTCCACCACCCGATCCTGCCCGAAGCCGCAATAAGGACACTTCATACAAGGCCGATTCTAACTCAGAGATCAGAGAACAGAGATTGGAGGTCACGGAATCGGAACCAGCAGCGTCTTGCTCGCTACGGTGGTCAGCCCGTCAAGGGTATCGAGGAAGGCCGAAGAGACCAGCGACGCACCCTCCAGATGCCAGAGCAGCTCGGCATTGTTCCAGGCCGCCTCGCGGGCTGCGGCTACGCTCCAAGCCGCCAGCGTGTCTTCGAGATTCGAAGCCGCCGGCAGCGCATCGCCGAGCAGCCGAACTTTGAGGGATTGCTTCGCTGCTTCTATCAGACTGTCGAGCGTCGTGTTGAGGGCGGTGAAGTCGTTGTACTGAGCGCTCCCGTGCTGCGGCGCAATGCTCGTGCTCTGACAGACTGCGACAAGAGCCTGCGGCAAGTCGTGGTTGATGTGCGCGTTCATTCCAGCCAGGGCAAATTGGATGCGTGCGATGGCGGCCTGACTGCGCCGGTCAAAGAGCGCCTGCCAGCAGCCGGGTGTCTGCCCTTGCGCGCTGACAGAGAGCGAGGACTCGACGGCGGCCAGGTAGAAGCGGGCAAATCGAACGTCGAGAGTGGCGACCCAGGCCGGATCTTCGAAATCTCCCGCATTGACCCGCGCCTGGACCGCCTCGGTCACCTGGAGATAGAGCCCGTTGAACCACTTCAGTCCGTCGCCATCGGCGCAGGCAGCTTGAATGGCTTCGAAGATTCGCACCACATCCGCGATCGTCTGCGGTGTGGACCGAACAGCAGCAAGGATTGTTGGATCATAGGGGAACATGGAGGCTTATGATAACCGGACGCGAACGAGGTTGGGAAGCGGACTGACGATCTCAGGTGTTGGAATTGATCGCTGCTGTACCGGACTGTTCCCTAGTGCCTCTTCCCTTGCCCCTGTTCCTCAGTCCCTCAGTCAAAGACCACCGTCTTGTTTCCATAACAAAGAATGCGGCGGTCCAGGTGCCAGCGGACGGCGCGAGAGAGAACAATGCGCTCGAGATCGCGGCCCCGCGCCACGAGATCTTCCACCTGGTCGCGGTGCGAGATGCGGGCTACGTCCTGTTCGATGATGGGGCCGTCGTCCAGAACTTCAGTCACGTAGTGGCTGGTGGCCCCGATCAGCTTAACCCCGCGCGCGTGGGCGGCGTGGTAAGGCTTGGCCCCGGTGAAGGCGGGCAAAAACGAGTGATGCACATTGATGATCGCCGCGGGATAGCTGGCAACGAAGGCGGGCGATAGAATCTGCATATAACGCGCCAGAACCACCAATTCGATTCCGTGCCGCGAGAGCAAATCGAAATGCTGCCGCTCGGCCTCGGAGCGTGTTGCCGCAGCGACCGGGACGTGCGCGAAGGGGATACCGTAAAAGCCGGCCAGGTTCTCGACATCACGGTGGTTGGATACGATCACCGGAATCTCGCATACAAGTTCGCCGGTGCGCCAGCGGTGCAGCAGATCGGCCATGCAGTGCAGATATTGCGAGCAGAAGAGAGCGACGCGCGGCAGACGAGCCGACGAGGTCAACTGCCATCGCATTCCCAGTTCCTCGGCCATCGGCGCAAAGGCCGCCTTGAAGGCTTCAAGATCGAAGGGCTTTGGATTGGCTCCCAGCGTGGTTGAGTCGCCGCTCGCTCCGTTGAGCGCCCACTCGACACGCATGAAGAAGAGGCCGAGTTCGTGGTCCTGATGCTGGTCGGCGTGCAGAATGTTGGCGCCATGCTCGAAGAGCATCGTGGAGACGCGCGAGATAAGGCCTCTCCGGTCCGGGCAGTCGATAAGCAGAACGGCAGATTCTTTCATGCTCCTTCAGCTTAAACCACCACCTGCGGTGGGGCGGACGGCGCTTGCGCACCATCGGATTCGTCTGCCCGCCATCCTTGCGCAAAGAATCCCCTGTTCCCGCTGAAAACGCAAGCTTCTCTGGAAGAGGAACCGGTGAACCTGCATTTGCCCGATGGTCATTTCGACTTGGCCGATGCTGATCCGGAGGAGATCAGCATCTGCTTCAACTGGGGCATGGCGCCGCCAAAACGCGGGTACAGAACCTCCGCACCGATCGGCCGGCTCGTCCGGCGGCGAGGTGACCGAACAGACTCGGATTCACCGTACACGGGCAGTGTCGCACCTGGCTGAATGCAATATGGAAGAATCTTGACCCTGGCCAGAAAAAACCATGGATAGGGCGTCAACTGGATATGCTCCACTTCCGCTGCATTGGAATTCGGGCCTATGTGTCGAAGCGCCAACTTGAGCGCGCCGCCAATCGCTTCCTGCGACGTATCTCCCACGCCGCTCCGCAGCGACCCATCGGCAACACAAACAAAACTCCATCCGCGCATAATGATCTGTTTCCCTATTCGGAGCGCATTCGCTGACCGCACAAAGCTCCAGTCTTCGCAAAACTCCTCTGTCGCGAGCTTCAAGCCGTCGGGCAGTTCAGTTCGTGTGCGCAGAAGCATTTGCGATTGGGCAATGGTATACATTTTCTACACTCTCCCTGTTACTGGATTCAGTAGCTGGGGCTGGTTAAATGGCCTCGTTCGCTGGGAGCCTTTTGAGAGACCAGCGCGGACGCCCAGTCGACCGGCTCGATGATCGCGTAGTAAACGGAGCTTCGGCAATGGATACAATTCGCTTCTCGAGCGAGGCTGAGAGTCCCTCCGACAGCCTGGGGGAATGTCCGCAGGCATTCAGGACAAAGGATCGTAACGTAAGGCTCTCCGCCGTCTTCGTTCCCTTTTCGCTGAACCCAGAGGGGCGCCGAAACGGTTGCATCGTTGGCAGGCACCGGCGCTGACAGTGCCATCCCTCCAATGATCCTCAATAGAGAGCGGATGCTGCTGCCCTTCTCAAAGAAGGCGTCGGCGGTCACGCCGGAAGGCACCTCATCGCCGGAGAACGAGCCGCTCATGGCGATCGTCCTGATCGCGGGAAAACGGCGCCGCACCACCGAGAGCAACTCGAATCCGGACATGTTCGGCATGTTGAGATCAGAAAGAAGCAGATCGGGAACCTCATGCCGTATCTCGCGCAATGCGGAGAAGCCGTCCTCGGCGGAGCGAACCCGATAACCTATCTCAGTCAGCACGTGCGATAGCGACTCTCGAATGGAAGGCTCATCGTCGACGATGAGAAGTGTTGCAATCCTATCTATCATTTCTTGCCCCCCTCTCAAGTGCTTCACTTAGGGAATGAGCAAGTATGCCTTTCACAAGAATGCAAGTCTGTTCAATTCCGTACAGAGCTTGGAGGAGGGCCTTTGGACGGCTTTGGGCGGCCGCCTGGCAATGTTGTGATCTGCTGCTTTTCGGCGTTATCGCCTGGCAGTTGATCGTGCAGAACCACATTCAACAGCGATTTGTGCACGCAGATGCGGTCCTTGTAATCGATGAAGCCGAGCATGCGAAAGCGGTTCATGAAAAAGCTGACGCGGGACCGTGTGGTTCCGATCATCTCGGCGAGAGTTTCCTGCGAGATTTTGGGAATGATCTTTTGCGAATCGCCAAGTTCCCCCGGCACGCCGAACTGCGCCATCAGAAGGAGTATTCTTGCCAGGCGCTTCTCGCTTGAGTTGAAGAGCTGATCCACGAGATCAGCCTGGATGCGCATGCTGCGGTCAAGCAGGAACGCCAGAAACAGGTCGGAGAACTCGTGCTCCTCGTGCATCACGCGAATCATCTCATCGCGCCCTATCTTGAGCGCGGAGCAGACGGTGATGGCGGTGGCAGTGGACAAACGCTGTCCGGGCACTGCCACCAGCGCCGCCTCTCCGACGAAATCCCCCGCGGAGACAAGTGAGATCGTGGCTTCCTTACCAAAGGCTGAAACCACTGTGATTTTTGCCCGGCCCTTCTGGATATAGAAGACCGAGTCGGCCGGATCACCCTGGGAATAGAAGGTCTGCCTGGGAGCCAACTGAATCATCTTCCGTCCCAGGCCGGCATTGGCGAGAAAGGTCGCGGCATCGAAAGCAGGGTAGGCTATAGGGGGATACGCGAACTGAGCCATACAGAGGGCCTCCTGCGGAATATTGCCTTCTCTTGGCAGGCTGCTGAGAAGGCATAGTCATGGATTCATTGGCTTAACGGAAGACTGCTGCATTCAAAGCAAAACAATCGATGAATCGGGGCCGTGATGGCTCGGGGAATTGGCCAAGTAAAGACGGATCAAGGTCATGCCGCGGTGC
This sequence comes from Occallatibacter sp., assembly GCA_049522255.1. Classification (GTDB taxonomy): domain Bacteria; phylum Acidobacteriota; class Terriglobia; order Terriglobales; family Acidobacteriaceae; genus Telmatobacter. The sequence continues at coordinate 14,810 of JBEKOA010000036.1, read as the reverse complement.
GCATAAACTACTCCGCACGTCATCCTCCCATAAGGTTGCGAGAGAAGTCTGGTCTGTTTTGATCACAATTCCAAATCGTATCGGGGTCGGTTGATTCGATACCGGGGCGATCTTTGCCTGAGCGATCTTGCTCAGACGAACACTCTCAATCGCTCTAGCGTTGAAAGTACCTTATGCGCCACAATGCGCATACAGCAAGTGACGCTGCGCATGGGTAGAAAAGGGTGAATCACATGAAGAAACTAATGACGATTGCAGCTTTACTCGGTATGACAAGCCTCTGCTGGGCGGGATCAGGTCGCGAAGCAACGGTCGACCGGTTGGATCATGCCGGCGCAGTGCTGCATGAAATTATGGCGGCGCCAGACAAGGGTATTCCAGAGGAAGTTCTCGAACACGCAAAATGCGTGGCCGTAGTGCCGCACATGCTCAAGGGCGGCTTTGTCTTCGGCGCGGAGAATGGCAGAGGAGTTGCCACCTGCAGGACCGAAAACGGATGGAGCGCGCCAGCGTTCTTTACTATTACCGGCGGAAGCTGGGGATTGCAGATTGGCGTTGAAGGTGTCGATCTGGTCATGATTATCCAAAACGACCGGGGCATGCAGCACTTGATCAACAGCAATTTTGAACTGGGCGGAGATGCTTCCGCAGCAGCCGGGCCGGTTGGACGCCACGCTTCCGCCGATACCGATTGGAAGCTCAATACCGAAGTTCTCACTTACTCGCGCGCCAGAGGCGCCTTTGCCGGGCTCACGCTGACCGGCGCCGCAATCCGTCGCGACGACGACTCTACAGAGGCTATTTACGGCCACGACGTTTCCACGCGCCACATTCTGCGCGGCGAGGTTGCCGTCCCGTCCGTGGCTGAATCGTTCCTCGATGCAGTCAGGAACGCAAAGGCTAAAGCCATCGCTTCGAATTAACATTCGGCTGTAACTTGCATCGCGGGCTCCCGGGCTCATCTTGATCTCGGGTTCCCGTTATGCGAAGGGAGGGTATTTATGCTCTGGACAATTTTTGTCATCGTACTCGTTCTTTGGCTACTGGGCTTCAGCTTTCATCTCGCCGGCGGCCTGATTCATTTACTGCTCGTTGTAGCGCTGATCATTCTGGTCTTCAACCTGATCGCCGGGCGGCGAAGCAATCTCTGACGCGCCTCTTATTGCCTCGTTCATTGCAGAACGGGTGAACTGGCCGGTTCAGAGGCCACCGGATTTGCCGATCCTCGTGCTGCGATCTGTTGATGCAGCTACTGTTCACAATAAGCCTGCGCCGCCCCAGTGAAAGCTCATAACAGGCTCCAGGAAGCACCACCGCTTCCACTTGCGCGGAGCCTGTGCGCACGGCAAGAGCGAGAATCGGATCGCGAATCAGGATTGTTGACCGGCTGCATGGCAGTCACCTCTTGTGAACCACCCAAGACGTCACCGGCGCGGTTGTTGAGCCAAGTCTTCAAGGCAATGGCAGGAACAGCCGCGAAAACGCGCAAGAAAGCAGTCGGCTGTTCTCCCGTAATGACTTCCTGTCTCGGCTCGTTTGCGCAGACCCTGCCCCGGAAGCACTGTGTTCGGCTTCAGAATCATTCCTTCCAGCATTACCCTCAGAGCAAAGAAAAACGCTGAATCAAGTAATTGCCAGAGCCTTGGAAATGATCGCGAGTATTCAAACCCTTCGCTTCATCGGCGACGCGCAAAGGCGTTGAGCAGACAATGTGAAAACTTTGAAAATCCAACAATTAGGTGGATGCATCTGACTTCTGTGCGGATTGCACGCTTCCACTCTCAAACGAAGGGAAAACCTTATGGAATTGGGTATGATCGGACTGGGCCGGATGGGAACCAACATGGTGCGGCGCCTGCTGCGGGCCGGCCAACATTGCGTCGTCTACGATCTCCATTCGGAAGCCGTGCAGGCGCTTGTCAAAGAGGGCGCAGTTGGGGCGAATTCGCTTGAGGATCTCGCGAGCAAACTGCAAGCGCCCCGCGCCGTCTGGATGATGGTGCCAGCCGCCGGGGTCGATGCGACACTCAACGCCCTTACTCCTTTCATCCAAGCCGGCGACGTGATCATCGATGGCGGTAACTCGTACTACCACGATGACATCCGCCGCGCAACCGAGCTGAAGCCGAAAGGCATTGACTATGTGGACGCGGGCACAAGTGGCGGAGTGTGGGGAGCGGAGAGAGGATATTGCCTGATGATCGGCGGCGATGATGCAGTCGTCCAGCGCATTGACCCCATCTTTTCCGCTCTTGCCCCAAGCATCGATTCGGCGCCCCGGACGCCGGGCCGGGAGAAGACCGGCGGCACAGCCGAACACGGCTATCTGCACTGCGGTCCCAGCGGCGCGGGCCACTTCGTCAAGATGGTTCATAACGGCATTGAGTATGGCATGATGGCCGCTTATGCAGAGGGGCTGAATATTCTGCGCCATGCCAACGTCGGCAAGCAACAGCGTACCGTGGATGCCGAGACCACGCCGTTGCGCAACCCCGAACACTACCTCTACGACCTGAACATCGCAGACATTGCCGAGGTCTGGCGACGGGGCAGCGTCATCGCTTCGTGGCTGCTGGACCTGGCTGCTATATCTCTTCTCGATAGCCCGGACCTGGCGAAGTACGAGGGCCGCGTGTCGGATTCGGGAGAAGGGCGCTGGACGATCGCCGCCGCCATTGACGAGTCCGTTCCCGCTCCCGTCCTGAGCGCCGCGCTCTATGAGCGCTTCAGTTCGCGCGGCGAAGACGACTTCGCGGAAAAGGTATTATCGGCTCTTCGTTTTCAGTTCGGCGGCCATCATGAAAAGGCCGCGGCTGACAAGGCAGGCGCGTGATGGCCAAAACTCAGTCAGATGCTCTGGTGATCTTCGGTGTAACAGGCGATCTGGCGCACAAGATGATCTTCCCGGCGCTCTACGCAATGGTGAAACGAGGGACACTCAAAGTTCCGGTGATCGGCGTCGCTTTACCGAAGTGGAGCAAGGATCGGTTGCACAGACGTGTGACGGACAGCATTAAGCGTACAGGCGGAGTCGATAACAAACGCGCTCTGCGACAGCTTCTCTCCATAATTGATTATGTAAGTGGAGACTATAAAGCTCCCGGCACATTCGCCGCAATCAAGCAGGCGCTGGGGCCTGCGCGGCGGCCTGCATACTACCTGGCAATCCCGCCTTCGCTCTTCGAAACGGTGATCAGAGCGCTTGGCGCCGCGAAGTTGGCCGAACGCGCGCGTGTCATCGTCGAAAAGCCATTCGGCCGCGATCTGGCCTCCGCACTGGAGCTCAACCGGGTAGCGCATACAGTCTTCCCCGAAGACTCAATCTTCCGTATCGATCACTTCCTCGGCAAAGAAGCGATCATGAATATCCTCTACTTCAGATTTGCGAATTCTTTTTTGGAGCCGATCTGGAACCGCAATTACGTAGCCAGCGTGCAGATCACCTTATCGGAAGATTTCGGCGTCGGGAATCGCGGCGCGTTTTACGAGACTGCCGGCTGCCTGCGCGACGTGATCCAGAACCACCTGTTCCAGATTGTCGCGCTCCTTGCCATGGAGCCACCCGCGGGCAGGGACTTCGGAGCCGTGCACAACGAGAAGGCCAAGGTCTTCAAGGCCATGCGCCCACTGAGGCCCGATGACCTGGTGCGCGGTCAGTATGCCGGCTACCGACAGGAGCCGGATGTGGCGAAGCGCTCGGATGTCGAGACTTTTTGCGCTCTCCGGCTCTTCATCGACTCGTGGCGCTGGGATGGCGTGCCGTGGTATCTGCGCTCCGGCAAATTCCTCCCAGACACAGCGACCGAGATTCTGGTCGAACTGAAGCCGCCGCCTCAGAGACTTTTTGCTGACGCGGAATCGGTGACCGGCCGGTCCAACTACTTTCGCTTCCGCCTCTCGCCCAACTCAGCCCTGGCTCTCGCGGCTCGCGTCAAGCTTGCCGGTAAGGATTTCATCGGAGAACAGCGAGAGCTTTATTTGTCAGAAGAACAGCCCGGTGAAGAAACTCCTTACGAAAGACTCTTGGGCGACGCCATGGCCGGCAATGGCGCACTCTTCACGCGGGAAGACGCCGTGGAAGCCGCTTGGGCTGTAGTCGATCCAGTGCTCAAACGTCACCACAGGGTCCGCCCTTACAAGCGAGACACGTGGGGTCCGAAAGCGGCTGATGCGATCATCACTGCGCACGGCGGGTGGCATAACCCCTAGCAGCCCAGTTGCTAATCCCCCGTGGTCACCGCCGCCGGATCCTGGGCGCCGATCGCGGCGCAGTCGATCGAGAGGCAGGTTCCCAATTCGCTGAATGTCTTATCCCAGCGCGGGCGGTCGTCAGCGGCCAGTGCTGTGAGTGCGTAGCTGGCAGTCCGCAGAATCTCGTACCAGATGTTCTGCGCCTGCCACAGATTGAGTTCGAAGGGCAACTCGGTCAGCGTGCGAGCCAGCCCGAGCGCCCGATCCAACATCTCCAGCGAACCGGAGGACATTTGCAGATCGATCATGGCGCGTTTCATGCGCAGGTCGGCGATGTAAGAGAGAGTGGCCGTCTCCAGCGCAACCTGGTCGGCTTTGGCCAGCGACAGGAAGGAACGCAATTGGGGCTGGTCGATGGGATCGCTTTCCAGGGCGCGGCGCAGACCCGCATTGATGGCAAAGCCGGCGGCCAGGGTAAGTGCAGGCGGCTTGGGCAGTCCGGCTTGGGAGAGAAAGTGGAGCAGGCTGGCGTGGTCTTCGTAGATCGTGGTGAGGGAGTTCTCGATGTCGGAGAGCGTCGATGTGAGGATCAGTTGCACGATTCGCCGTTGCTCGTCACCGAAGAGCGAGGTGAGCGAGTAGTCCATATGTCCGTAGTAACGGTCGAGCAGGCGAATCACCTCGGGAAAGTCCGCGCGCTGCACGGTAGCGGCGGCCTGGGTAGCAAAAGCCTCGAAGGCGGGCGCATCTTCCGGCTCATAGGCCTTGACGGCCGCGGTAATGTTCTGGTCGCCAAAATGTAGGACCGCGAAGGAAAAGCTCCGCTGCTTTCCGGTGACGGCGCCGACAATCTTCACCCGGCCCAGGGCGAGACGTCCCCGGCCGGAGGTGTACACGTCGTATGAATTGCGCCAGACGCGGAAGCTGAAGAGGTCGGTCTCCTCGGCAAAGGAAGAGAAGATGGAGCTGATGGCGTAGTGAGCCGCTACCTGCTCAAGGCCCAACTGCTTGGTGGCAACCTGCTCCTTGTAGATCAGCGCACCGTCGCCGGCTTTGGCCACGTTGGAGCGGGCCTCGGTCATGCGAGCCAGAAACGCCGGCTCAAGGGGCGCGGCCAGTTCGAGCGAGACCTCTCGGGCCAGTTGCAAAACTCGCGCGGCGTAGGCGATCACCTGCACTGTCTCGATGCCTGAGATGTCGTCGAAAAACCAGCCGCAACTTGTGTACATCAGCTGGGCATGGCGCTGCATCTCCATCAATTCCAATGCGCGCACTCGCTCCGGCACCGTGAGCGAGTGAAGCTGGTGCCTGCGAAGGAACTGCTCCACCGCCTGCGGGCTGTGGTCGAGCATGGCATCGATATATCCGTCGCGTGCCGCCCAGACGTCTTTGAAGAGCTTGGCGCCTTCTAGCTCGGTTAACGGAACAAGCCCGTCGCGCAGCCCGTCCAAGGCCTTGCGAAGCGGCGCGCGCCAGGCCTGACTCCAGCCCCCATGGCCGGCGTTGCAGCCGCAGTTTGAGCGCCAGCGCTCGACGCCATGGACGCAGCTCCAGGAGGTATTCTCGACGATCTGGGCCTCATACTCGGGAGGAAACTGCTCCAGGAAGCTGCCGTAGTTGGTCAGGTTGACGGTCTTGTCGCTTTCGAGCAGTCGCAGAGCATAGGCCAGCGCCATTTCGCCGTACTTGTGATGATGGCCGTACGACTCGCCATCCGTCGCCACATGAACCAGTTGCGGCTGGGCGTTGTCTTTGAATCCCGCCTTGAGCCGCGCGGCAAGGCTCTCGCCGGAGTTGAGCAGGCCCTCGAAGGCAATAGCCCGCGAGGTTGGGCCGTCGTAGAAAAAGACAGCAATCGAGAGGCCGGAGTCGAAACGGACAAGATAGGGATGACTGATGTCTACGCTGGCGCCGGGCGTATCCACCCAATTCGCGCCGTCTCTTAGCGGTCGGATACGCTTGCACTGGTGCGGCGCGAGCACCGTGAACTTGATGCCATGCTCTGCCATCAACTCCAGCGATTCGTTGTCGGCCGCGGTTTCGGCCAGCCACATGCCCTCGGGCGCTGAGCCATAGTGGCGCTGATAGTCGGCGATGCCCCAGCGGATTTGTGTAATGCGATCGCGGCGGCTGGCCAGAGGCATGATCACGTGGTTGTAAACCTGCGCCATGGCCGAGCTATGGCCGCGAAAGGTCCTGCGGCTGCGGCGCTCTCCATCCAAAATCATGCGATAGGTACGCGGCGCGTTCTCCACCAGCCAACTGAGCAGCGTGGGGCCAAAGTTGAAGCTGATGCGCGCATAATTATTCACGATGCGCATGATGCGGTTCTTGCTGTTCAGGATGCGCGCCGCGCCGTTGGGTGCGTAGCACTCGGCACACACTCGCTCGTTCCAGTCGTGGTAGGGCGCGGCCGAGTCCTGGGTCTCGACCGTCTCCAACCAGGGGTTCTCGCGCGGCGGCTGGTAAAAGTGACCGTGAATGCAGATGAAGCGTTTACTTGCGGGCATTAAAAACAGCTCCTAGCTTCTAGCCTCTAGCTAAAAGCACCCAGTGCTTAATCCATGCAGCAGAAGATCCTGCCTCGGTGCGATGGGTGCGGACCATGGGGTTAGTGCTCCTTCTGCGCGATTACCCAGATAACAGGTAAGCTAAAAGCTAATGGCTGGTAGCTAAAAGCTGTGTTTCATTATTGTAGGCTGGACCGCCCGGTGGGCGCTGTGTTCTTAGCCAGATCGCAGGCTCGCCACAGGTACCAGCTGGCCACGGAGCGGAACGGCGCCCAGCGTTTTCCCCTTTTGAACACGACCTCCGGTTTGGGCAGATCTTCGGCGGCCAGGGGACGGGTTTTGGGCAGGCGCTGGAAGGTGAGCGCGAAGCCCTTGCGCACGCCGTAGTCGGTCGCCGGCATCACGTCGGGCCGGCCCAGGCGAAAGATCAGCAGCATCTCGACGGTCCACGGGCCGATGCCGCGGACCTCGGTAAGCCGCTCGACAATCTCAGCGTCGGAAAGTTTTTTGATCGCCGCATGAGTCGGAACCGTCCCGTCGAGGGTGCGGGCGGCCAGGTCTTTCAGTGCCCGCACCTTGTTCCCCGAGACCCCCGCCGTCCGCAGGACCTCGTCCGGCGTATCGAGCAGGAGTTGCGGGGCAGGATCGCCGCCAAAGTACTCGCGCACTCGGGCGTGGATAGCGGCCGCGGCCTTGCCGTGCAACTGCTGATAGAGGATCGACTCCAGCAACGACTCGAAGGGAGAAGGCAAAGGATCGAGCTTGAGCGTGAACGGGCCGGCGCAGTCGATCAGCGCGCCCAGTTTGGCGTCGGCAGCGCGCAGATGCGCCAGCGCCTCGTCGGGATCGAAGGGAAGTTTTGGGCTGCGGCCGTTTTGAATCATAGGAAAACAGTGTACCGCGGAGCGCCTGAAGGCGCATTGACGGAACAGAATGCGTGGTCATGCCATCAAGAGAGCTACTGCACTCATGCGATATATGATGGTTCGGGTGGGACACTTGGAACAGGCAACGCCGGCCAGGCCGGAAGAACGGACCAACCAAGGCATTCCACCAGGAGAGAACGATGAAGAATGCAGGTCACATACTGTTTTTCGCAGTCATTTTTTCGATAAGCTCGATGGCTGTCGGTCAATCCAAATCCGATAGCCTGAATCGGCAACTGATCCAAGCCGCCCAAAATGGCGGAGCCGAGACTGTGAAGATGCTGCTGGCGCAGGGAGCCGACATCGAAGGCAGGGATACAAGCGATCAAACGGCGCTGAAAGTGGCCACTGAACTCGCCAAAGTCGATGTCGTCCGAGTACTGCTGGACAAGGGCGCAAACGTCGAGGCTGTATCCAACTCGAAGGGCACGCCCCTGAACTGGGCCGTGGGCGGAGACGGAGATATCCGGCGGCCGGAGTATGCGGATCGGCTGGAAATCGTGAGGATGCTGCTGGACAAGGGCGCAAAGACCGACGGTAAGACATCGAGCGGTTTTACGGCGCTGATGCTGGCAGCTTCAAATTACAGAAGCACCGACATTTTGAAGCTGCTGCTGGACAAGGGCGCCAACGTCGAGGCCAAGAATGAGCGCGGCCAGACGGCGCTGATGCTGGCGGCTCTCGATGACCACACCGAGGCGGAGACGCTGCTGCTGGCCAAGGGTGCCAAGGTGGATGACGCGGACAAAGACGGCGAAACCGCACTGATGCATGCCGTCAGCGAGGAGCGCATCGATTCGGTCAGCCTGCTGCTGGCCAAGGGCGCCAACATCGAGGCCGTGGACAACGAAGGCCAGACGGCGCTCTTCCGCGCGGCGATCGACGATGACTCGAACTACGACTGGGGCGGCAACTACGTCGAGGTCACGAAGTTATTGCTCTCCAAGGGAGCTAACGTCAACGCCAAGGACGATAACGGCCGGACGCCGCTGCAGATGGCAATCAGAAACAACAAGCAGGAAGTCATCAAGCTGCTGCAGAAGAAGGGCGCGCACTGAGTCACAGCAATCCTGACGGGCTCGCGCGGTCCCTCAATTGCAAAGGCAGCATTGGTCTTGCGAGTCCACTCGGGAGCGGCACAATTGAAACAAATCGGACCACAAAGAATTCCCGGTTTGTATACTTGCAGCAGAAATCCATGCTGTCTGACGGGGCGCCTTTGTTTCGCGAGGCTCTGCGGAGAATCGACTCCCGGGTGAGTTGAGGCAAATGAGAATTATTCCATCCGATACTGTTCGCTGGACGCTGAACTCACCGAACCAGCTCACCGTTCACGTGCCGCCGGATTATGGTTTTGCAGTTTTTATGCTTATCGTAGGCGCTGTTCTCTTTTTCATCGCTTGGATCGTCTCCAAATTTGTCAAAAAAGGCAAGCGAGGCAAACTGTTTTGGTACTGGCTCTCGATTCCTCCAGCGATACCGTTGTTTTTTGCATTATTTTCGCTCAACTGCCACTCGGATGCGGTGCTCTCGAAAAGCAACGGAACTCTGACCATCGACCGGCAGAGGGGATTCCTGTACACGCACCGGTCCTATCCTCTCCAATCGGTTCTGCAGGCGGTGGTTGCATCGGTTACTGTAGCCCACGAGTATCAAAACTACTACTACGAGAATAAGCAGCTTTCCTTTGTCTTGTCTTCAGGGCAGACGATTCCGATTTCTTCCTGGGGGTCGCGAAACGGATATTTTGACGCCGGAAACGCCATCAATAACTTTCTCTCCGATAGCGATAGCGATTCTCCCCAAGAGATAAAACCGCCGGAAGAATGCGAATGGGTGAAGCAGCTTCCTGCGTATGCCCCGGTAACGAGCAGTCCCCCTCCGCAGCGGAGATTCTTTCCGTCTTCCGCCGTGCAGTGGAAGCTGAATTCACCCGATAAGCTGACCGTATATGTTCCGCCCAATTATTGCGCCGCGCTCTGGATGTTCGCTCTCGGCCTCGTTGCTGCGATAGCCGGTTCCTACAGCGTTCTGTTCCTGTTTGCCTGGCGGCATCCGGAACAACTCACTGCCTTTAAGGCGCAACATCCCTTTCCGCCATCGCAGTTTTCCCCCAGAGCCTCCAACTTTTTCTTCAACGCGATTCGCGTGGTCGTCTTTATGAAGAAGCCTCTTTGGACGCTCCTTCCGACTCTGGTCTTCTGGATTCCAGCGGCACTGCTGCTCACCTGGACCGACACCGCCGTGTTCTCGATGAAAGACGAAACGCTGACCAAGGATACTCAACTGTTTTCTTACCACAGCCTGGAGACCTGCCCCCTGCAAATTGGCGCCAATGCATACGTCGATAGCGGAGATTGGACGCAGGAATTATCGATCATTTCTCCGGGATGCGACACCTATGAGATGGAATACTGGTCGAATCGCGAGGGTAACTATCAGGCCGGGATTGCGATCAACACTTTTATTTACCAGTACAAGAAAATGAAACTGGAGAGGGAATCGATGCGGCAGCAAGGCGAACAGGTCGTAAAGTAGGGATTTGCGATTGAGTTTTGTTTTGCGAGGAATCCGCCCGAATGTGGCGTCCGCGGTTTCAACCTGAACCTTGCAGACAAGCCGCCTTTGCAATCTTGCCTCATAAACGCCCCGCCCCTGTAAAATCCAGTGCAGGACAATCGGGAGCGCCAAAACCATGAAGATGCGGCCGGGAACACAAACGGGATTCTTGCTATGCGGCAAAGAGTGGATCGAAGGCGAGGCGCTGGGAGTGCACTCGCCGTGGGACAAAGGGCTGGTGGGCCGGGTAACCGTGGCCACTCGCGCCGACGCGCGCCAAGCCGTGAACCACGCCGTGGCCAGCCTGCGCCGCACCCGCGCGCTGCCGCGCTGGAAGCGGCGCGAGATTCTGGAGGACGTAGCCTCCGCGCTGATCGAGCAAAAGGAGCGCTTTGCGAAGCTGATCGTTGCGGAAGCGGGCAAGCCGATTCGCCTGGCGCGGACTGAGGTGGATCGCGCCGTGCTCACCTTCAAGACCGCTGCCGAGGAGACTGTGCGGCTGGGCGGCGAGAGCATTCCGCTCGACCTGACCGAGGGCAATGAAGGCCGCTGGGGCCTCGTGCAGCGCTTCGCGATGGGGCCGGTACTGGCCATTACGCCCTGCAACTATCCGCTGAACCTGGTGGCGCACAAGGTGGCGCCCGCCTTGGCCGCCGGCTGCCCGGTGATTCTGAAGCCCGCGCCGGAGACCCCGTTCACCGCGCTGGCTCTGGGCGAGGTGATTCTCAAGGCCGGCTGGCCCGAAGAGGCGCTGGCCATTTTGACGTTGAACAACGCAGACACCGCCTGGCTCGCCGAAAAGGAAGACCGCATCAAGCTGGTCAGCTTCACCGGCTCGGCCAAAGTGGGCTGGGAGCTGAAGGCGCACTCCGGACGCAAGCGTGTGTTGCTCGAACTGGGCGGTAACGCCGCGCTCATTGTCCATGGCGACTGGCCGGACCTCGACGACGCGGCTGTTCGAACCGCGCATGCGGCCTTTGTGTACGCAGGACAATCCTGTGTGAGCGTGCAACGGGTCTTTGTCGATCGCAAAGTCTATCAGACCTTTTTGTGGAAGGTGGTGGAAGCGACCGGCAAGATGGTGGCGGGCGATCCGGCCTCGGAGGCGACCGAAGTGGGCCCGCTGATTCGGTTGGCCGATGCCGAGCGCGTTGATTCCTGGATCAAGGAGGCCGTCGAGAGCGGCGCCAAGCTGGTAGCCGGCGGGCAGCGCCACGGCTCGATGGTGGCGCCGGCGATCCTCACCGGAACCAAACCGGGCATGAAGGTGCGCGACGAAGAGGTCTTCGGCCCAGTTGTGGCCATTGAGCCTTACGACGACTTCGAGCAGGCGCTTGCTGATGTCAACCACTCGAAGTACGGCCTGCAAGCCGGCTTGCTGACGCGCGATGCCGGCCTGATCCTGACTGCTTACCGCGAGCTCGAAGTGGGCGCGCTGATCGTTGGAGATACGCCAAGCTGGCGCCTGGACTCCATGCCCTTCGGCGGCGTCAAGGACTCGGGCCTGGGCCGCGAAGGCATCCATTCGGCCATCGAGGAGATGACCGAGCCGCGCATGCTGGTGATCGCGGGGCTCTAGAGCCTGTCTCTACTTCGCGACCATATTCAGCATGGCTTTCGTATCGGCGGCGTGCGGACCGTCCGGTGCGAGCGCCAGATACTTCTCAAGCGCCTCTCGCATTTCGGGCAGTGCCGTGACTTTGCCGTCGACGACAGGCGCATCGGCAAAGAGATCTGACGCGAGAACGAACCAGGCATTCGCCCTGGCGGGGTCCGCTTGCACACACTTGCGGCAGGCTGCCTCTGATCCATGCGTGTCGCCGTTGTTATAGAGCACGGCGCAAACATTGAAGTACGCCAGACCGGCGTTGGACGCAAGTTCGGTAGATTGGTTATACGCCTCGATCGCCTCCGCGGCGCGTTTGAGCTTGAGCAGCGCATTGCCCTTGCCGACGTAGATCTGAGACAGGCCGTCTTTCCACTTGACAATAGCCTGATCGTCCGCGGGCTTTTCCTTTTCCGCCGCGGCCAGGGCCCGATCGTAGGTCGCATAGGCTACATCCGCCGAGCCGGAGTAAAGCTGCGCATTCGCCAGGAACTTCAGGTTCAGAGACGTTGCTTTTAGCTCTACCAACTGTTGCGCGAGGGCGATGGCGTGAGGCCACTCTTTTGCTTGCATCGCCTGGTTATATGCAGCAGTCAGGGTTTCGGAATTCTGTTCACCGGCGTTGTTGGACGCTTGCTGGGCGGCGGACATGACGCAGAGCGATAGCAAAAAAGCCGCTGCAAGAATTGGAATGGACCGGCGCATCCCGTACCTCCGTTCGTTGGAGACGCATGAGTCGATTGCAACACATTAGACCTGAATATCGAGGGTAGCAAGCACTTTCGGTACGGAGTCTCGCGATAGGAACGGTTGGCGATTAATCTCTGTTAGATGCCTCACTCTCACTGCCTATCGTGAACTCGAAGTGGGCGCACTGATCGCGGGAGACACGCCAAGCATGGCGCCTGAACCCCATGCCTTTCGGCGGCGTCAAGGACTCGGCCATCGAAGAAATGACCGAGCCGCGCGTGCTGGTGATCGCGGGACTCTCGTTGAATCGGTTGATTTGCCGTGCCGAGCGACGAGGGCGTCGAACGCCCTCCCACTCCGCTTACTTCCTGGCCTTCTGTGCGGCCCAGCGCTTGCGCTGCGCATCGGCAATCCGCTTGCGCGCTTCGGGGCTCAGCACGCGGCGCTTCTTCGCCTTCTTGGCGGGAGCAGCCTTGGTGGCCTTCTTGGCAATGTGATCGGTCACTTTGGCGGCTACTTTGCCGGTTGTGGCCAGCAATGCGCGGACCTGGGTGAGCTTGGCGATTTCTTGGTCGATGAGGGCGATAATTGAATCATTGGTCATCATTCAAGAATAACTCACTCGCCCCGGCTCGCGAATCATTTGGCTCGCATTGATCCGGCGCATTTCTCCGTCATTTATTCCGGCTTGCCCACGGTCTTGTCTTCATAGGCCTTCTGCAAAATGAAAAACGCCTGCTTCTTCTGGCCTTGGTCTGAGATCAGTCCCTTGCGATTGAATTCATCTTGAATTCCCGCCAGAGGCCGGTTCGGCGATCTGAAATCCATCAGAATCCATGGGCTCATGCCTCTGAGTTGTGGAATACGGTTGAGCATTCCAAGTTGATGGCGATAGATGCTGGCCTGATACTCTTCGGTCCAGCGCTCGTCTTCGCTGCCATGCAGGCCGGCTCTGGCTCCGCCGCCGAATTCACTCACGATTAAAGGCTTCTCGTAGCCGATGCGCCATTGCGTCGTGTCGGCTGTTTCAGGTTTCCCTTCGTACCAGCCGATGTATTCGTTGATGCCGATAACGTCGAGCGCGCTGCCTAGCGCGTCATCCACAATCTTTGTCTCTCCCTCAGCGCGCACCAGCAGAGCCGCGGTAATCAGCCGAGTCGGGTCAAGAGCACGCGTACGGCTGGCAAGCGTTTCAATAAAGCGAGTCCGCGCCTCGGTCGAGGGCGTCTCGTTGGCCATTGACCACAGGATGATTGCAGCGTGATTGCGCGAGGTCCCGATCTCTTCATCCAACTGCTGCTCGGCCTTGGCCAGCACTTTGGGGTTATCAAACTGCAAGGCCCAGTAGACAGGATTCTCCGACCACACCAGCAGGCCCATGCGATCTGCCGTGCGCAGCATCGACTCATCGTGAGGATAGTGCGCCAGCCTTACATAATTGCAGCCCATCTCCTTGGCCCAGCCTAGCAGCGTCTCCGCATCTCTGTCGGTGTTCGCGCGGCCTGTGCGGTAAGGCGCCTCGGCATGAATGGCGATGCCGCGCAGAAAGATCGGCTTGCCATTGAGCAGAATCTCAGTCCCGCGAGTCTCCACGGTGCGGAAGCCGATCAGGTCCTCGATAGTGTCCTGTCCCGCAGTAATTCGAACCTTATAGAGCTTTGGCGTCTCCGGAGACCAGCGCTGCAATCCTTCCACCTTTCCATGAAAGTTCACCCAGCCGATCTTGTCGGAACTAGTCGACATTTGAGCGTTCAACTCAGGAAGCTCAACCTTAACGCTAGTCCCAGTCAAAGCATCCGGCGGGCCTTCGAAGTGCACCCAGCCTTCGATTACCGAGTCTTCAATACGGCTCAGGTGCACATCATACTGATCGACAAAAGTCTCCGGCACCTCGATCAGCGACACCGACCGCGTAAGCCCGCCATAGTTCCACCAATCGGTCTCCAGCGTTGGCACGCCATCCTCGCGGCGCGTATTGTCCACCGCAGCCACCACAAAGTTCGCGCCCGCGTGAACTGCGTTCGTCACCTCGCAGTTGAAGCTGGTGTAGCCGCCCTCGTGCTCGCAGACCTTTTGCCCGTTGACCCAGAACCAGGATTTGTAATTCGCCGCGCCGATATGCAGAAAGACCCGCGTATGCTCCTTGGGCTGATAAGTGAAATCGCGCTCATACCACACCGGCCCCTCATAAAATAACAGCGACTCGCGCTGCGTGTTCCAATCGGCGGGTACTTTCAGCTTCGGCGCTTTCGCGAAGTCGTACTCGGTGACAAAAGCATCACCGGGCTGCGCCTTGCGGTTCATGAACCATCCGTCCTTCTTCTCCTC